>JALQTR010000061.1 GCA_023260835.1 Paracoccaceae bacterium | reverse complement strand
CGGCGCATTGGTGTCGGATGTGATGGATGGCCCATCGCAGGCCGCTGGCATGCGCGCAGGTGATGTGATCCTGCGCTTTGACGGTGTTGAGATTTCGGACACCCGCAGCCTGGTCGCCACCGTTGGTGATGCCGAGGTTGGCAAACGGGTCGAGGTCGAGGTCTGGCGCGACGGTAAATCCGAAACGCTGACCGTGCGTTTGGGCCGCCGCGAAGACGCCGAACGCGCCATGCCGCAGGACACCCCAAAGAATGAACCGGTGCAAAAGCAAACGGGGGAAATTCTGGGCCTGTCATTGCGCATTTTGGATGATGAGGTTCGACAGGGCATGGGCCTGCCGGATGACATGACTGGCCTGTTGGTCGAAAACGTGGACGAAGCATCCGAAGCTTTTGAAAAGGGCGTGCGCGCGGGGGATATCATTGCCGAAGCAGGCCAACTGCCCGTGGACAGCATTGATGATCTGCAATCGCGCATTGATCAGGCCAAAGAGGCCGATCGGGGATCCATTTTGATCCTGATCCGGCGCGGAACAGACCCGCGGTTTATTGCCTTGTCATTGCAGGACTAGGTCTGCATTTGCCGAACAACACAAAAAGGGGCGGCCAGTGGCGGCCCCTTTTCATATTCTAAACCAGCCTCTAATGTGGGTTTCATGGAATCACAGCAGGCAACAGACGCGGATTGGGCGGCCCTTCAATGGATGGTTGAAATGGGCGTGGATGAAGCCATTTTAGACACACCACAGGATCGTTACGTGGTTGCACCTGCATCCGAGCCACAACCTGCTGCGGCAGTTGCCGCGCCGACATCAGCAACCCCACAACCGCCAAAGGCGGATTTGGTGACCCAAGCCAAAAATCTGGCCAAGGCCGCCGCCGATCTGCCGGGCCTGCGCGCCGCGATCGAGGCGTTTGACTGCCCCATGCGATTGGGGGCGCGGCAGTTGGTGTTTGCAGATGGGCAGCCACAGGCGCGTGTTATGGTTATCGGCGAAGCCCCCGGCCGCGAAGAAGATGCCGCTGGCCGTCCATTCGTAGGCCCGGCAGGTCAATTCTTGGACCGTATGTTCCATGCCATCGGCCTGTCCCGCGATGCTGATCAGGGGCAAAATGCGCTGTATATTACAAATGTTATTCCGTGGCGTATGCCGCAAAACCGCGATCCAAATGCGGATGATCTGGCCCTGTTTTTGCCCTTTTTGTCCCGTCATGTGGAATTGGTGCAGCCCGATGTGGTCGTTTTAATGGGCAATGCCGCCTGTCAGGCGGCGCTTGGGCAGGCGGGGATCACGCGGTTGCGCGGTCAGTGGAAAACGGCCTTTGATCGGCCCTGTTTACCGATGCTGCATCCCGCTTATTTGTTGCGCAAAGCGCCGGCCAAGGCAGAGGCTTGGGCCGATTTGCTGGCGCTGAAATCCCATTTGTCAGACACACCATAAAGGCGGCGCCATGTCCCGAATTGATGAAACCAAACCCTTCATTCCGGTGCGGATTGCGGTGCTGACGCTGTCGGACACACGGGATCTGTCGATGGATAAATCGGGCGACACATTGGTGCAGCGCCTAAACGATGCGGGCCATCATTTGGCCGCTCGGCATATTATGCCCGATGATCGCACTGCCATCGCGCAGCAGTTGCGCGATTGGTGCGCAGACCCGGAAATTGATGTTATTTTGACCACAGGGGGGACGGGGCTGACGGGCCGTGATGTGTCGGTCGAGGCGCACCGCGATGTCTATGAAAAGGAAATAGACGCCTTTGGCACGCTGTTCACCATGATCAGCTTTCAAAAAATTGGCACCAGCGCGGTGCAAAGCCGCGCGACCGCGGGAGTGGCGCAGGGGACCTATTTGTTTGCACTACCCGGCAGCCCCGGCGCCTGCAAAGACGCCTGGGATGAGATTTTGCGTTGGCAATTGGATTACCGCCATCGCCCCTGCAATTTTGTGGAAATATTCCCGCGATTGGACGAACATAAACGCCGCAAATAAATCAGCCCCGTTCACAGCCAATTTGGGTGATGGCTTGGCCTGCACCGATGACTGTGCTGCGCAATTTTGCCCGATCAATGCTGATTGGCCCGCCGTCGATATGACCCAGCTCGGCCCGAACAAACAGCCATTCACCGCGGCGTTCCGTTTGGCCCATGGTGAACCAAATATTGGGGTTGTCTGGTTCTGCAATCAGATACTCTGGACCATCAATTTTATCTGTTTTCCATTTTAGATCAATGAAATAAGACCCATCTTTAATTTCGGATTTGCAGGTCGGTGCGCCGCCTTGCACCTGTGTTGGCTGGTCCAGCAAAGCTGCCATAATTTTTGGGATGCGGGTGCCTGATGCGGGGATTGTTTCGTGAATTTGCACCTCTTCCGCAATGCAGATCTCGGCGCAGACCCCCATTGAAATGTTCGCTTTCAGATCAATTGGATTATCGCGGTTTATTGGCGTTATTTTAATTGGTAAAACCACATTGCCTTTATAGCCGATGCTGCGCAGGCCATCCTTTTCAAACACCTCAGGGCGGGGCCAAATGATTTCAATATGGTTGATATTCTGCGATCCGGACCAGTCAATCAATGTTGGCAACCCACTGTCCCCCGGAAACCGCCAATAGGTCATCCAATCGGGGGCAAGTTGCATCTCTAACGCGGCGATTTGATGTCCATCTGCATCCCGCCACCCCGGTAAAACGGTGAATTTTTCCAAACCGGATTGCCCGATACTGGATCCGGCGGTTAAGATGATCGCTGCGATGCTGAGAATGATCTGTTTCATATCCACAGTATAGGCCCAGCCACCAAGGCGCTGCAATTCACAAATCCGCGTTTGTGGCGTGATCAAGGCTTGCGTCCGGTGCTACAGCGGGTCAATGATAGGTGGTCATATTATGGGGACTGCTTTGTGTTAAACCTTCGGGGCCAATTGTTGATTGCGATGCCACAAATGACCGATCCACGGTTTGAACGGGCTGTGGTGTTCATGTGTGATCACAGCAGTAAGGGCGCCATGGGGCTGATTATCAATAAGCCCTTACCTGAATTACGGTTCAAGGATTTATTGACCAAGCTATCGATCGACACCGAGGGCGCGCCGATCATTCCCATTCACTTTGGCGGGCCAGTTGAAAAGGGGCGGGGATTCGTCCTGCACAGCAGCGATTATAAATCAGGTGCAGGGGCTGCGCGGTTTGCCCGCGGCTTTGCCATGTCTGCCACATTGGATGTGATCGAGGATATCGCCCAAGGCCGCGGCCCACAGCAGTCAATCCTTGCGATTGGATACGCCGGCTGGGGCGCAGGCCAGCTGGAGGGGGAAATCGCCCAAAACGCCTGGCTCAGCTGTGGGGCAACCCGTCAAATTGTATTTGATACCGACAGCGACAAACGCTGGACAGCGGCCATGAACCATTTGGGCGTTGATCCATTGGCATTATCACCCACTGCAGGTCGGGCCTGATGATTATTTCTTGGCCGCGGGATGCGCGGCGTTATACACATCCATAAGACGCGCCTGATCTACAGCTGTGTAATGTTGTGTGCTGGACAGGCTGGCATGGCCCAGTAATTCTTGAATGGCGCGCAAATCCCCTCCGGCGCCCAGCAAATGGGTGGCAAAGGAATGGCGCAGCGCATGGGGGGTGGCGCTGGCAGGCAGGCCCAGCTGCGCCCGCATTACCGCCATCGCCTTTTGCACTGTTCCCGCGGGTAGGGCGCCGCCACGTATACCGCGAAATAACGGCCCAGTCGGGGTTAAGTCATGGGGGCAGAGGGTCGCATATTGCGCCACCGCCGCCTGCGCGGCGGGGATCACGGGAATGATGCGTTCTTTATTCCCTTTGCCAATAATCCGCAGGCTGTCGCCGATCGGCAGGGCGGCCCCTGTCAAGGATAATGCCTCTGATATGCGTAAGCCGCAGCCATACAACAGCGACAGAACCGCCGCATCGCGTGCGCCAACCCATGGGTCGGCAGAATTTTGCGGGGCTGTTTCAATGACGGCGCGAGCATCTTTCGCGCTCAGCGGTCGGGGTAGACCGGCCGAAAATTTTGGCGCTTTGGTGGACAACAGCCGTGTGGCGTCGAAATTATCTTCGACGCTGAGCCAGCGGTAAAACCCCTTCAGCGCGGATAATTTGCGCGCAATACTGCGGGCCGACAGCCCATCTTTGCGCAGATGGGCCATCCAAGATCGGATTTGTGCCTGACCAACTTGCGCCAAAGCGGCTCGTGACTGGCTGCCCCCTTCATAGGCGCATAAATGCGCCATGAAATCCCCAACATCTGTGTGATAGGCCTGCAGCGTCAGGTCAGCACGGCCTTTGATGGATTTTTCATGCCCAAGCCAACTTGCCAAACAATCTGCAACTTGGGCCGAATACCGCGATGGATCGACCGATATGGTCATGCTGTAACCCGGGCGATGATCCGTTGCAGCGCCGCCGCGAAAAAGGCCAGCATATCTGTGCCATAACTGGGCTGAAATTGGCCGGCATCATCGCTGGCAAGGGTGAACAGGACCCGTTCACCAGACGCCGCAGGGCCAAGGTCCAAAATCGCCTCGGATTGAATTTGCGTGGCCATTGGTCCGTACACCTCGGGCAGACCACGGGTGATTTGGCGCAGGTGAACCAAATTTGCGGGCTGATCGCCGATATAGGCATCACAAAACCCGGATGGGACATCGATCAGAACCTCTGCCGGGTGGGGCAGGCGCGGCCAATGCGATGGCTGATCCGTTTCAATAATCAATCGTGTTGCCGTGACATCCAGCAGATCTGCCAAAGGCGCGCCCAAAGCGGCCGTGAATGTTGCCCAATCGGCAGCATCCAGCAGGTGTAAAATCGCGCGGTGTATGGTTTGCGCTGCCATGTGATTGGCATAGGCGGTTTGGGTTGTGTCCTGTGCGGCAATGTCCAATCGCGCCAAATGCGCGGCCATGGCCGCTGCCGCACGTGCATTCAGGTCAACAATGTTATCCCCTGCATCGGCTGGCAATCCAAACAGCGCGGCCATGATTTGCGCATCATTCAGGATCAGCCCCGGCTGGTCCAGAATAAATTCGCGTATCTTTGCCGCGTCCATTTTAAAGGCTCCAATTACAGGATTTTAATGCCGGCGCTGGCGATGTCTTTCAAAAACGCATCCAGCCCCTTGTCGGTCAAAACGTGCGATGCCATGGATTTGATAACCGCTGGCGGGGCGGTAATCACATCTGCGCCGATTTTGGCGCAATCCGCGATATGATTGGCCGTGCGGATCGATGCCGCCAGAATTTGGGTATCAAACCCGTAATTGTCATAAACCACGCGGATATCTTCGATCAGTTGCAGCCCATCCAGATTGATGTCATCCAACCGGCCAATAAAGGGCGAGATAAAGGTGGCGCCGGCTTTGGCGGCCAAAATAGCTTGGTTCACAGAAAAACACAGCGTGACATTGACCATATTGCCTTCACTCGACAGGGTTTTGCAGGCCTTCAGCCCATCCCATGTCAGGGGAACTTTGACGGCGATATTATCCGCGATTTTCGCCAGTTTGCGCCCCTCGGCGATCATGGTGTCTGCGTCTGTTGCGGTGACCTCGGCGCTGACTGGGCCGCTGACCATGGCACAAATTTCGCGTGTGACCTCTAAAATATCGCGGCCGGATTTGGCAATCAAAGATGGGTTTGTGGTTACGCCATCCACCATGCCCAAATCGTTCAATTCAGCGATTGCGGGTACATCAGCGGTATCAACAAAAAATTTCATCTGCGGTTGGTCCTTTTGTGGGTGCAGCCTTTTCCTTGGCCAATCTTTACTGCATGATGCCCCCATCTGGAAGTCGTAATTTCATAAGGCCCGCAGCGTGGCGCAATCTTGTTTCTTTCCCACCGGCACAGCGGCGGCCGTTTTAACCGCTGAACCGATTGATCGTCTTTTGGACTATCTGGCGCCAGAGGGTGGCTGCACAGTGGGGGACTTTGTGCATATTCCCCTTGGCCCTCGCAAAGTGATCGGGGTCGTCTGGGCACCGGCAACTGGGGAGTATGATCAGGGCAAATTGCGCCGTATGATTTGTCGATTGGATTTGCCCCCGCTGGGGCCGGATTTTTGCGCCTTCTTGGAACGCAGCGCGGATTACACGCTGACCCCATTGTCGCAGATGTTGCGCCTTGCGACGCGTGCGCCGGGGCTGTTGGATGGCCCGGCACAGCAGCGCATTTTACGCCCAACGGGGCAAATTCCCGAACGCATGACGGCGGCGCGGCAAAAGGTTTTGGACGTTTACGCCGAATTTGGGGATCTGCCGTTCACCCCGTCTGAATTGGCCCAACAGGCAGGGGTCACCCCCAGTGTGATCAAAGGCCTGATCGAACAGCGTGCGCTGATTGAAGAACACGCCCCGCGCGATACCCCCTTTATGCCGCTGGATCCCAATTTGCCCAGCAAAGATTTAACCGATGCACAGTTGCAGGCCGCAGATCGTTTGCGTGCGGCTGTATCTGCTGGCCAGTATCACACCACATTGCTGCGCGGGATCACGGGGTCGGGTAAAACCGAAGTCTACCTTGAGGCCGTGGCCGAATGTTTGCGCGCAGGGCGGCAGGCGCTGGTTTTGCTGCCGGAAATCGCGCTGACGTCTTCGTTCATTACGCGGGTCGAGGAACGCTTTGGTGCGCGCCCTGCCGAATGGCATTCGGGCGTCACCGCCACACAGCGGCGCCGCGTTTGGAAAATGGTGGGCGAGGGCGGGGCGCAGCTGGTGGTTGGCGCGCGCTCGGCGCTGTTTTTGCCCTTTCAGGATTTGGGTTTGATTGTGGTCGATGAAGAACATGACCATTCCTATAAACAAGAAGACGGTGTGCGTTATCATGCGCGCGATATGGCGGTGTTGCGCGCGGCCCTTTCGCAGGCGCAGGTGGTGCTGGTATCGGCTACGCCATCGTTGGAAACTTGGGTGAATGCTCAAAATGGGAAATATTCCCGCGTTGATCTGCTGGATCGGTTTGGTGCGGCGGTTTTGCCGCAAATGGGTGCAATTGATATGCGCACGCAGGATCTGCCCAGCACGCGCTGGATATCCGATGAATTGGCGCAGCAAATCCGCAGCACAATGGTGCGCGGCGAACAGGCGCTGTTGTTTTTAAATCGGCGCGGGTTTGCGCCGGTCACATTGTGCCGCGCCTGCGGGCACCAACTGGCCTGTCCCCATTGTGATGCGCGGCTGGTTGAACATAAATTTTCCAAACGGTTGATGTGCCATCAATGCGGGGTCACACAGCCGCTGACAGACACCTGTCCGGCCTGTCAGGTCACTGGAAAACTGGCGCCAATTGGCCCCGGGATTGAACGGATCGCCGCCGAGGCCGAGGCTTTATTTCCAGATGCGCGGCTAAAGATTCTGTCATCAGATTTGTTTTCATCGGCTCGCCGTTTGCGCGCGGCGATTGAAGACATTGCCGCAGGGGATTGCGATATTATCATCGGCACGCAGTTGGTGGCCAAGGGGCATAATTTTCCGCGGCTCAGCCTAGTGGGGGTTGTGGATGCGGATTTGGGGCTGCGCGGCACGGATTTGCGTGCCGCCGAACGGTGCTTTCAGCTGATCCGGCAAGTATCGGGCCGGGCGGGCCGTGCCGATACGCCTGGGCGTGCCATATTGCAGACCTATCAGCCAGAGCATCCGGTCATTCGCGCCATCCTATCCGGCGATGAAGAGGCATTTTGGGCCGCCGAAGCGGAGGATCGCCGCGCCGCGGTTATGCCGCCCTTTGGACGTTTGATTGCGCTGATCTTAACGGGGCCTAATCTGGATGCAGCCATGAAATATGGCACGGCCTTGGCCGCGCGATCCGATCCGCTGCACCGCGCAGGGGCACAAGTGTTTGGTCCGGTTCCCGCGCCCATTGCACGGGTGCGGGATCAATTTCGGGTGCGCCTATTAATTAAGGCGGATAAATCCGTGCCAGTGCAATCCTTGGTCCGGTGTTGGTTGGCGGCAATCCCTGCGCCGCGTAATGTGCGTGTCGTTATTGATGTGGATCCGCAAAGCTTTCTGTAGCGTCATGCGATTGCGGGGCGCATGCCCATTGCGGTCATCACGCGGGCCGTCACCATGGCGCCGATCCACATGCAAAACAGTGCCAGCCACGCCGTGCCGGCAAAGATGGAACTACCGGTCACACCCGCCCCAATCGCACAGCCGCCAGCCAACATCCCACCAAACCCCATCAGCGCCGCCCCCAAAAAGGACCGCCGCATCGGGCTGGCGCCATCAAAGCCTTGAAAGGCAAATTCCCGCCCCCAGATCGCGGCCATAAAGGCCCCCAAGGCCACGCCTGGCACCAGTCCAATATCAAATTCCAAGATCGCATTGCGATCGAGGAAAAACATCAATGTATGTGCAGATGGTCCGGTGAAGGTGGCGCTTTCGACTTGGGTTGGTTCAAAGGTTGCCTGCGACAGGGTGAAGGTTAACACCCAGCCAACCGCAACGGCAAACCCAACGCCAGAGGCAAAGACCAAACGCGCCCCGCCAATCCGGTTGCGCCGCGCCCGTTCCAGCGCCAAAGCTGCTGTGGCCAGACCAATTGCCAACCCAAACCATGTGGGCAGACCCAATGTGGACAGCAAATCCATATTGCGGCCACCGCTGGTGATCCAAATCGCGGCCAGATCATCGCGCAGCGGCGCCAAGACGCCGCCCAGGCTCATCTGAGCGACGACAGCAAAGATCAAACCAGACACCACAGCGCGCAAATTTCCTGTGGCGGCAAGCACCAGCAGGCGGCCCGAACAGCCGCGCGCCAGCACCATGCCAACGCCAAAGATCAGTCCGCCGATGATGGCCCCAGACCAGCTGCCGGGCACCGCCATCATGCGCGCATCTTCGGGGCGCATCCACCCCAACAGGGCGGCCGCCTGCACCCAAACGACCGCAGTTGAAAAGGTCAGTAGCCACACCGTGACCTTATCGCCCATTTGGCCCGCGGCAAATTCAACGGTCGCCGCGCGCAGGCAAAACCGCGATCTTTGCGCTGCAATACCAAAGATCAATCCGGTGATCAGCCCCGCCACTGCGGTGCTGCCCGCATCCCCCAAAAAATCAATTAGGCTGTTTAGGTCCATTGCATCGGCTCCGATCTGTCATTCATCGCGCCCTAGCATTCATCGACCGATCCGTGCCTTGATGCAGATCAGATTGTTCAAAAAGAAAACCCCGCCAATGGGCGGGGCTTGCGTTGATTTATGCTGTGGGTTCGGGCAATGGCCCATCACCCTTTGGCCGTGGTTTTGTTTTCGGAATGGACACAACCGATGCCAACCCGTCCTTTGGGCTGTCGCTGTCATCATCATCCGCGTGGGGCGGCTCGCCGCGCATCACGCGTTTGATTTCATCCCCTGTCAGGGTTTCATATTCCAGCAGACCCTGTGCCAGACGTTCCCATTCATCCTTGCGCTCTTCCAAGATGGATTTGGCGCGGTTGTAGGCGTCCGAGATAAAGCGCTTCACCTCATCCTCGATCAGCTCTTTAGTGTGGGCCGATACGGACAGGCCGGCGGTGTTGCCGCTATAGCCCTCATGCGCTTCGGAATAGTCGATATTGCCAACTTTATCCGACATCCCCCACCGCAGCACCATGGCGCGGGCCAGACCGGATGCCTGTTGAATATCGCCAGCAGGGCCGTTTGACACATTATCCTCGCCATATTTCAGGATTTCAGCGGCTTTGCCAGCCATAGTCATGGCCAGCTTTTCTTCGCATTCCGATCTATGCCAATTCAGGCGGTCAATTTCAGGCAAGGACACAACCATACCCAAGGCACCGCCACGTGGAATGATTGTCGCCTTATAAACCGGATCGCATTGCGGCAGGGCCAAGCCAACAACCGCATGTCCTGCTTCGTGATAGGCGGTTTTTTCCTTTTGATCCTGCGTCAGCACCATCGAGCGGCGTTCAGCGCCCATCATCACCTTGTCTTTGGCGTTTTCAAAATCAATCATTGTGACAAAGCGGCGACCAACGCGGGCGGCCATCAGCGCGGCCTCGTTCACCAGATTTGCCAGATCTGCGCCCGAAAATCCGGGGGTGCCACGGGCGATCAATCGCAGGTCCACATCCGGCCCCAATGGGGATTTGCGCGCGTGCACGGCCAAGATTTTCTCGCGCCCTTTGATGTCGGGGTTGGGAACGGTGACTTGGCGGTCAAACCGGCCCGGGCGCAGCAGGGCGGGATCCAGAACATCGCGGCGGTTGGTGGCCGCGACGATAATCACGCCTTCATTGGCTTCGAACCCATCCATTTCAACCAATAGCTGGTTCAGCGTCTGTTCACGTTCATCATTTCCGCCGCCATATCCGGCCCCGCGATGGCGACCAACGGCGTCAATTTCATCAATAAAGACGATACAAGGCGCGTTCTTTTTGGCCTGTTCGAACATATCGCGTACACGGCTGGCGCCGACGCCCACGAACATTTCAACA
>JALQTR010000017.1 GCA_023260835.1 Paracoccaceae bacterium | reverse complement strand
ATCGCGGGCGAGGTCTATCGCTCGGCGGTTGTGGTCGAGGCGGGATCGGTTGTCGAATGGGGCGGGCTGGACGACCTTGATCCGCTTTTTGCGCTCTCTGGCAAGGTGGATGTGCTGTTTATCGGCATGGGCGCGGATATTGCGATCCTGCCCAAGGCCTTCGTTCGCACGCTCGAAGAGAAGGGCGTGATGTGTGAGGCGATGAGCAGCCCGTCGGCCGCGCGCACCTATAACGTGCTTCTCTCCGAGGGGCGCAGGGTCGGGGTGGCGCTTTTGCCCGTGCCGGCGAAGGACTGAGCCAATGGAGATGCTCCGCGTTGACAATCTGGCGGTGACGCGCGGCGGTCTGCCGGTGCTTGAGGGCTTGAGCTTTACGCTGAATGCCGGTCACGCGCTTGTGCTGCGCGGGCCGAACGGCATTGGCAAGACGACGCTTCTGCGCACGCTCGCGGGGCTGCAACCGGCGCTGGCCGGCACAATTTCCATGCCGCCCGAAACGATGGCCTATGCGGCCCATTCCGACGGGTTGAAGGCGACGCTTTCGGTCGCGGAAAACCTGCATTTCTGGGCCAGTGTCTACGGCACCGGATCAATCGACGGGGCGCTGGATCAGATGAACCTGCGTCAGCTTGCGACCCGCGCGGCGATGAGCCTGTCCGCCGGACAAAAGCGCCGCCTTGGTCTGGCGCGGCTGTTGGTGACAGGGCGCAAAATTTGGCTGCTGGATGAACCCACTGTGTCATTAGACGCCGCATCCGTGCGCGAATTTGGCGCCATCGTGCAGCAGCACCTGCAAACGGGCGGTCTGGCGTTGATGGCCACGCATATTGATCTGGGGATTGATGCGCAGGTACTGGATTTAACCCCGCATATGCAGGCTGCCGCCCAGCTGCGCCAAGATCAGGAGGGGTTCTTTTGATCGCCCTTTTAATCCGGGATCTGCGACTGGCCCTGCGCGCGGGCGGCGGGTTTGGCCTGGGGCTGGCGTTTTTCTTGATCGTCGCGGCGCTGGTCCCATTTGCCGTGGGGCCGCAGGCCGCTGTTTTGTCCACAATCGCGGGCGGGGTGCTGTGGCTGGGTGCGCTTTTGGCCTGCCTGTTATCCTTGGATCGCATTTTGGCGCTGGATTGGGAGGATGGCTCGCTGGATTTGATGGCCAGCGCCCCCCTGCCGCTTGAGGCTTTGGTCAGCATCAAGGCCCTTGCCCATTGGCTGACAACCGCCCTGCCCTTGGTTCTGGCCGCGCCCGTTTTGGGGGTGTTGTTGCAGTTGCCGCAGGCGGGGTTTTATTGGATCACGTTGTCGTTGGCGATTGGCACCCCGGCGCTGAGCGTGATTGGCACATTTGGTGCGGCATTGACCGTGGGAATCAAACGCGGCGGTTTGCTGTTGTCGATCCTTGTCTTGCCGCTGTATGTGCCCACATTAATTTTTGGCGCCGAACTGACCCGCCGCGGTATTCAGGGGATGGACACATCCACCCCCTTGTTGATGTCGGCCGGGATTAGTTTTGCCTGTATCGCGGTTATGCCCTTTGCATCTGCGGCTGTTTTGCGCGTAAACCTGCGTTAGGTTGATAGGAGAGTTCACCATGTCCCTTTGGGAATATGCAAATCCAAAAAAATTCTTGGCGCTATCAGGGCGTATTTTGCCCATCGCCGCATGGGGTGCGGGCCTGTGTCTTGTCGTTGGATTGGTTTGGGGGTTTTTCTTTACGCCAGATGATTACAAACAGGGCTCAACCGTGAAAATCATCTATATCCATGTGCCGGCTGCGCTGATGGCGATTAATATATGGTTTATGATGTTGGTGACCTCGCTGATTTGGGTGATCCGGCGGCATCATGTCAGCGCCTTGGCGGCGCGCGCTGCTGCGCCTGTCGGGGCGATGATGACACTGATTGCGCTGATCACTGGGGCGTTTTGGGGCCAACCCATGTGGGGGACCTGGTGGGCCTGGGATCCGCGATTGACGTCCTTTTTGATCCTGTTTTTGTTTTATCTGGGGTATATTGCCCTGTGGTCAGCGATTGAAAATGACGATACGGCGGCGGATTTGACATCGATCCTGTGTCTTGTGGGATCGGTCTTTGCCGCACTCAGCCGCTGGGCGGTGAATTTTTGGAACCAAGGCCTGCATCAGGGCGCCTCGCTCAGCTTGGATAAGGAAGAAAACGTATCGGATGTGTTTTATTTCCCCCTGTTGGTGTCCATTGCGGGGTTTGTCCTGCTGTTTGTGGCGCTGATGCTGCTGCGCACCCGCACTGAAATTCGGGCGCGCCGGATCAAGGCCCTGATCGCACGGGAGACACTGTCATGATGCCAGAATTGGGAAAATACGCTTTTGCTGTTTTATCATCCTATGGGGTCTCACTGGCGCTGTTGGTTGTGATTGTGGGGCAATCCATTCATCGGTCCCGCCGCATCAAACGCCAGCTGACCCAGATCGAGGAGCGCCGCAATGCCAAAGATTAACCTGTTGATGCTGCTGCCGCCGGTGCTGTTTATCGCCTTGGCAGCCCTGTTTTATACCGGTATGGGACGCGAGGATGCCGACAGCCTGCCAACCGCCCTATCGGGCAAACAGGCGCCGGCCATAGCCCTGACCGATTTGGGTAATTTGCCCAACTTTACAGATGCTGACCTGCGCGATGGGCAGGTGAAATTGGTGAATTTCTGGGCCAGCTGGTGCGCGCCATGCCGCGTTGAACACCCAAATCTGGTCGCGGTTGCCGATCAAGGGCTGCCGGTTTACGGCGTGAATTATAAGGACCTGCCGGCCCAAAATGCCCTGGGGTTTTTGCGTGAATTGGGCAATCCCTACCGGTCGGTTGGGGCAGACCCGCAGGGCCGCGTTGCGTTGAATTGGGGGGTTTATGGCGTGCCTGAAACCTATTTGATTGATGGACAGGGGCGGATCATCACCCGTTTGGCGGGCCCATTGGTCAAACGCAGTTTCGACAGCACGCTGGCGCCACATTTGCAAAAAATGGGGATAACCATCACGCTCGATGGGTCTGGCGATTAATCTTCATCACTGCTGTGTTTTTTCAGCAGTCCAGATTGGGCGATAAAGAACACGAAAATCGCGGCGGTCAGGCCGAATGTTTTAAATGTGACCCATGTGCTTTCGGGCTGGGTGCGCCATATGGCCTCATTCAGCACGGCAAGTGCGGCGAAGAACAGGGCAAGGCGACGGGTCAGGATCATCCAGCCATCGTGCGTTAGCGGGATTTTCCCCTCCATCACGAGGGCCAAATAGGACCGTCCACGCAGCAGGCCAAACCCCAGAACCCCAGCAAACAGCAGATAAATCATAGTGGGCTTCATTTTGAAAAACCGCGGATCGTTCAGCCAAACCGACAGCCCGCCGAACCCCACAACCAAAACAGCCGTCATGATTTGCATCGGCGACAGGTGCCCGGTGATGCGCCACAGCGCAATGGTTGACAAAACGATCAATGGCACAAACCCCGCAGTCACCACGATAAAGCCGGTATATTCGGCCCCGCCAATGGTAAACACGCTGTCCTTCAGCCACAGATAGGCAATGAAAAACAGGGCAACAGGACCCAGTTCAAGCGCGGGTTTGATCCAGGCGGGATGGGGTTTTTCGGTCATGGGTTTCGCTCCTTTTTATCCGCCCAGCTCAACAATGATTGCGCCGATGGCAATCAAGGCAATTAACACCATCCGCACCGGCCCCACGGTTTCACGCAGAACCAACCAGCCGATTAATGCGGCAAAAACGGCGGATGTTTCACGCATCACTGCGGCCTCACCCACCTTGTCCAGACGGGTTGCCATCATGATGCCGCCGAAGCTGGCAAAGGCGATGACCCCGCCCAAAACACCGCGGCGCAGCAATGATGGCAGATCTGGTTTTTGCGCCAGCTTACGATACCGCATCATTGCCAAAACAGGGAAAGTTATCCCATCGATCATGAAAAACCACGCCAAAAAGGTGAATGGGTTGGGTGTCGCGCGGATCCCAAAGGCATCATAGGTGGTATAAAGCGCCACACAAAGCCCCGTCAAAAATGCCAGCAACAGCGCGGGGATTAATGTGTCGCGCCCTGCTGTTAGGTATCGCATATTAAAGGCGGCCAATCCGAAAATCCCACCCAGCAGGATCATCACCCCCATCCATTGCATCGGCGCAAAGCGTTCGCCAAAAATAACATAGGCCCCGATCACCGCAAACAGCGGCCCCGTGCCACGCACAACAGGGTACACAACCGTATAGGCCCCGCGGCTGTAGGCCGCAGCCTGAAGCAGTTTATAAACGGTATGAATAATCCACGCGCCTAAAAACAGCAGCCATTGGTGACCTTGTGGCCACGGCACCACGAACAGCGCCACGGGCAGCGCCATCAGACCATAGGCGCCATCAATTGCCCCGCGCGTCAGCCATGGATCAAAACGTCCCTTTTGCAATGCGCCAAAGACCGCGTGCAAAACAGCCGCCATAATGGCCAAGGCCAGCGCCAGATGGCGCCCCGCTTCGGTGCCTTCCAGCGCCTGAATGCCAGCGGCCAGATCTGTTCCCATTTTGGGGGTTCCTATTCTGTGCGATCAAGCCCGGTTAGGGCGGCTGCAAATTCTTCGGCATCAAAGGCGTCCAGATCCTCGATCTGTTCACCCACGCCGATGGCGTGGATAGGCAGGCCAAATTTGGCGGCCAAGGCGACCAAAATCCCGCCCTTTGCCGTGCCATCCAATTTGGTCATGATCAGACCCGTCACATTTGAAATTTGTTTAAACACATCCACCTGCGATATGGCGTTTTGTCCTGTGGTCGCATCCAAAACCAGCAGAGTGTTATGCGGCGCATCGGCGTCTTGTTTGCGTAAAACACGCATGATTTTGGCCAGCTCATCCATCAAATCGCTGCGATTTTGCAACCGCCCTGCGGTGTCGATCAACAGCAGATCCGCGCCCTCGGCGCGTGCGCGGGCCATCGCATCAAAGGCCAAGCTGGCAGGATCTGACCCTTCGGGCGCAGTAAGAACCGGAACGCCGGCGCGATCCCCCCAAACCTGCAACTGTTCGACAGCCGCGGCGCGGAACGTGTCGCCGGCGGCAATCATCACCGATTTACCCGCGGATTTGAATTGGCTGGCCAGTTTACCAATCGTCGTGGTTTTGCCCGCGCCGTTCACGCCCACGACCAAGACAACCTGAGGCTTTTGCCCGTTGATGGGAAAGGGTCGCGCCACGGGCGCCAAAACGGCTGCAACTTCATGCGCCAATGCGCCACGGATGTCATCAGCAGACAGGCGCGTGCCAAAATGTTTGTCGGACAGTGCGGCACTGATGCGCAGGGCCGTATCTACCCCCATATCCGCGGCGATCAGCAGCTCTTCGAGCTCCTCCAAAAGCGCATCATCGACCAATCGCTTTGCACCGCCGCCGCTGGCCCGCGTTATCAGCCGCGCAATGAGACCCTGTTTTTCTTGGGGGTCAGGGTCCGCCGCTTTGGGCGGCTCAGGCGCGGGGTTTGCAGGTTCAGGGGGGTGTTGTACGGGGGTGTCCGCAACCAAATCTTCAATGCCAGCATCCAGCTTACTTGACGATTTGACCAGCCGTTCTTTTAGCTTTTTGAAAAAGGACATTGCCCCCACCCCCTTATCAGCGTGTCAGTGCGCGCCAGCCGATATCGCGGCGGCAAAACCCTTCGGGCCAGTTAATTTTATCCACCATCGCATAGGCGCGCTGCTGCGCTTCGGCCAAATTTGCCCCGCGCGCAGTCACGTTTAAAACGCGCCCGCCTGTTGCAACAATGGCCCCATCTTTCAAGGATGTGCCTGCATGGAAACACATATTGCTGCTGTCTTGCGGCAGGTCATCCAATCCGCCGATGACGCTGCCTTTGTCATAGGAGCCGGGGTAGCCGTTTGCCGCCATCACCACGGTTATGGCGTGATCATCCGCAAAATGGACCTGCGCCTGGTCCAATCGCCCCTCAGCCGCGGCCTGCATCAAATCCAATGCCTGCGCCCCAAGACGCATCATCAGAACCTGGCATTCTGGATCGCCAAATCGCACGTTATATTCCACCAAACGCGGCACCCCATCTTTGATCATCAGTCCGGCGTAAAGCACCCCCTGATAGGGCATTCCCCGGCGCGCCATTTCGGCCATTGTGGGGCGGATGATGTCTTCCAAGGCACGCTGCTGCACCGTATCATCCAATATCGGCGCCGGCGAATAGGCGCCCATGCCACCGGTGTTGGGGCCTGTGTCGCCTTCGCCCACACGTTTATGATCTTGGGCTGTGCCAATCGGCAGGACGGTTTCACCGTCCACCAAGATGAAGAAGGAGCCCTCTTCCCCGTCCATGAATTCTTCGATCACCACTTCGGCGCCGGCGGCGCCGAACATGCCGCCCAGCATATCATCAACAGCCGCTTCGGCTTGGGCCAATGTTTCGGCCACAACAACGCCCTTGCCCGCGGCCAGCCCGTCGGCCTTGATCACAATGGGAATGGGCTGCGTCTGCAAATAGGCCCTTGCCGCCGCGGCATCGGTGAACCGGGCATAAGCCGCCGTTGGCGCATTTGCCGCATCACAGATTTCTTTGGTGAAGGATTTTGACGCCTCAAGCCGCGCAGCGGCCGCCGATGGGCCAAACACCAAAACGCCTGCATCGCGCAAACGATCCGCGACGCCGGCTGCCAGCGGCGCCTCTGGCCCGATGATGACGAAATCAATCGCTTGGGCGGCGCAAAAATCAACCACAGCCGCGCCATCATCGATGGGCAGGTCTGCCAGTTCGGCAATCTGTGCAATTCCGGCGTTGCCCGGGGCCACAATCAGCTTATCGCATTTTGGATTTTGCATCACCGCCCAAGCCAATGCATGTTCACGCCCGCCGCTGCCCAAGATCAAAATATTCATTGCGATCGCCCTTTTTTGTCACGTCTGTTGTTCGTCCTTTTGACGTAAGAAGCGGGTAAAAGCAAACCCCTTTGGCCGCTGTGCGGTGATTGGTATTTGCGCCCGCGTCCAAGCCGCGGTAAACTTCTTTAAAATATAAGCACAGGCCAAATATGTCCGAATTATTTGAAGACGATGACCCCGCCCAAAACACGCCCGAATTTACGGTTTCGGAACTGTCGGGCGCGATAAAGCGGATGATCGAGGGGGCCTTTGATCACATCCAACTGCGTGCCGAATTGGGCCGCGTGTCGCGGCCCCGCTCGGGCCATGTATATTTGGATCTGAAGGATGATAATGCGGTCATCGCAGGCATCATCTGGAAGGGCGTTGCCGCGCGGCTGACCACCCCCCCTGAAGAGGGGATGGAGGTTGTTGTCACCGGCCGATTAACCACCTTCCCTGGGCAATCCAAATACCAGATCATCATTGATGATCTGAAACCCGCGGGCGCCGGCGCATTGATGGCCATGCTAGAGGCGCGCAAAGCCAAACTGGCCGCCGAGGGGTTGTTCGATCCTGCGCGCAAAAAGCCTCTGCCCTTTTTGCCCCAGGTTATTGGCGTCATCACATCCCCATCAGGCGCCGTGATCCGCGATATCCTGCACCGTTTGCGCGATCGGTTCCCGCGCAAGGTTCTGCTGTGGCCTGTTGCGGTTCAGGGCGCAGCCTGTGCCAATCAGGTCGCAGCCGCAATCGAAGGGTTCAACCGCCTGACCCCAGGGGGCGCCCTGCCGCGCCCTGATCTGTTAATTGTCGCGCGTGGCGGCGGCTCGATCGAGGATCTGTGGGGGTTTAACGAAGAAATCACCGCCCGAGCAGCCGCGGCCAGTGATATCCCGCTGATATCGGCGGTCGGACATGAAACCGACACCACATTGATTGATTTTGTGTCCGATAGGCGAGCGCCAACCCCCTCAGCCGCGGCGGAAATGGCCGTTCCAGTGCGGGCGGATTTGCTGGCCGAATTGGCACGCAAAGGCGCGCGGGCGACCACCGCGCAAAGCAAATTGTTGCAAATGCGTGGGCAGCGATTGCGCGATCTGTCCCGCGCCCTGCCGCAACCGCAGCGATTGCTGGAAACACCTGCGCAGCGGCTGGACACGGTTTCCGACAGGCTGCCCCGCGCCCTGCGCAGTGCCCTGTCGCAGCATCACCTGCGCCTGAGCCGCTGTTCAGGCCAGCTGCGGCCGTCGGTTTTGCGCCAACGCGTGATAACCAACGCACGGACGATTGCAGGGCTGGACAGCCGCCGCATGCCTGCGCTTATGCGTATTGCGCGGCTGCAATCTGATACCCTGCGAAACTGGGGGGCGCGTTTGGCGGCACAAAATCCATTGGCCGATGTGACGCAACAAAAACGTACCTTGGATCAGCTTGTCGCCCGTTTGGCGCGCGCCGCGCAGGCGGACCGTCAAAACCGTGGGCATCAGCTGGAACGTGCGGGTCGGATGCTGGACACGCTAAGTTATCGGGCAACATTGGCGCGGGGGTTTGCGGTTTTGCGTGACGGCGATCAGGTTGTTTCATCCACCAAATCAGCCGCCAAGGCTCGCAGCCTGAGCGTTGAATTCGCCGACGGTATCATGGATTTAAACGCACCACGCAGCGCCCCGCGCAGCAAAAAAAGCGACGCCGGAAACGGCCCCGAACAAGGCTCGCTGTTTTAATGTTTGTTCGGCGGCAGGTTGCGCGGTAAGCTAATGGTATGACGGATCGCCCAATTCTTGGTATCTTATTGATGTTGGGGTTTTGCCTGATGGCCCCATTGGGGGATGGGGTTGTGAAGTCTCTGGCCGGATCTGTGTCCGTTTCTGTCTTGGCCCTCAGCCGTTTTGGGCTGCAAACCGGTCTCTTGGTGCCGCTGACGTTAATGCGGGGGCGGTTTCACCGTTACACTAGACGTCAGGGGTTTATCATCGCCGCGCGCGGCATTTTGCACCTGTCTGGCATTATGCTGATGGTGCAAGCCCTGGACGTTCTGCCATTGGCGGATGCCATTGCGATCACATTCGTTATGCCGTTTATAGTGCTGATAATGGGCAGATTTATATTAAGCGAAAGAATAACGCGCCGACAAATCCTGGCATGTCTTATTGGATTTTTGGGCAGTTTGTTGATCATACAGCCCAGCTGGGGCCATCATGGATGGGCATCCGTTCTGCCCTTTGCCGTCGCGGTTATTTATGCTGTCTTTCTGGTTCTGACCCGTTTAATCGCCCATGAAATACACCCGATTGAATTGCAGGCCAGCAGCGGCGTTGTGGCGCTTTTGGCATTGCTGATCATGTTGGCCGGCGGTGGGTCCGATTTGTCGCTGCCGCCTGTGCATCTTCTGCCGCCCCTGATCTTTGTTGGCATTGCTGGAACACTTGCGCATCTGCTGTTGTCATGGGCCATGCAAATGGCCCCCGCAGGTACTTTGGCCCCATTGCAATATTTGGAGCTGCCATTCGCAATTCTATTTGGATTTCTGTTTTTTCAGGACCTGCCGAACCTATTGGCCTGTTTGGGGATTGCCATGGTTGTTGCTGCCGGATTGGCCATTATTTGGCATGAACGGGCCAATGCGGGGCGGATGACAGGGCCGCAGCCAGATGCCACAGATGATCCCGCGGCAAACACAGCAGCATCAAAGGCGCCGTAAATTGCAGCGATTGGGTGGCACGATCCGTGATGTTCGAGGTGCCAATCTGGCCGTCGGGGGTAAACGCTAACCCGCCGATTGGCCAACGCAGCCCTGTGGATTGGCCCCGAACCTGCCCCATCGGAAACAGCGAAATCCGACACCCAACAGGCAAAGCTAAATCCAATTTGGGTGGACAGATGCAGATAACATCGTGATCCCCCCAAACAATGACCCGCTGTGATGGAAATTTAACCAACCCATTCAACACCGCCAACTGATGGTCCAACCGCGCGCCTGTGAATCCAATTGCATGAATGATCGGCGCCCGTAACAGCCCCAAAGATTTTTCAAAATCCGTGCTGTTTTGATCCGATGATGGAAACTGCTGTGCCTGCGGAATGGTTTGACGGGTGTCATTTGAAATCGAATCAAAATCACCAATGACCCCCTGCAATGGCAGCCGCGCCGCCAAAACTCTATCCGCCCCGCTGTCAGCCGCATAGATCGGGCCCGCCATATTGCGCAACGCATCCAGATCCTTCGGGTATAATTCCCCACCCCCAACAATAAAAATGGGCGTATCATGGGGAATAGGATTGAATGAGGAGGTGTTCATTCGGATAAATCACGCGTAAATTGGCGGCAAAGGTCATAAACCGCTAATTCATGACCAAAGGCATGTCAAATGCATGCCCCCGAACGAAAGGATGTCATGGTGGAAAAACGTATTTCAGTTACCTTTGATCAATTTTCCGCCGAGGCCACTGGATATGATGATCCAGCCGCCGCAATGGATGTGATCATCAATAAGCTGCGTCAGGCCATTTCTGCGGGGCAACTGCCCCAAAACGATGATTTGGCCAAAGCCGAAGCGCAGCAAGGCATCCAAGTCGCGGCCAAAGGCGGAAAATCCATCCGGATTAGTGCGGAAAAGGCGGCCTTCCTGCTGTCCGAGGCCAAAAAGCGGGGGGCTAAAATTTCGGCCCCGGGCAATCCGGCATTGGACGGAAAATCACCCGATGATGTGTCGCTGAAATCGCTGATCACCGGCGAAGATGCTGCGCCGGCTGCCATCCCTGAACCAACGGGGGCGCTGCTGGATACCACTATGCCGGATGGGGGGTTTTATGATTTTGCCGATGAATTGCAGCCGCGCGATTTATCCGAAACGATCGAGGCCGCAGCCGCCTATTTAACCTATATCGAGGCACGCACATCCTTCAGTCGCCCTGATATTATGAACAAATTACGCGGGCGTCTGTCATTGGCATTCGATCAGGACAAAGCAGTTGAGGCGTTTTCCAAACTGCTTATCGAAGATCATATTCGCCATGTGGGCGAAGGGCGGTATCGCGTGACCGAAAAGCTGACCTTTCTGCCCGAAGATTAATCCTGATCTGTTGGGGCATCTGGGTCAGCTTTGCCAACCCCCATAAATACGGGCTTTAACGCAAACGCCCAAAGCATGCCCAGACCGATATACACCCCCAATTCCAAAACAGGATCGGGGCGGTCGAATTGGGCCACAATGGTGACGGCCGCCACAATATACAGCGGCAGGCCAATCACCAAAGCCAACAACGACAAACGACGGCGAGATTTATAAGACAGCGCCATACTGCCCCCTTAATCCGCAAATGGGTCTGTGACCAAAATCGTATCGTCGCGTTCGGGGCTGGTGGACAGGATGGCCACAGGGCAACCGATCAATTCCTCGACCCGGCGAACATATTTGATGGCTGCGGGGGGCAGATCCGCCCAGCTGCGTGCGCCTTCGGTCGATTCGGACCAGCCGGGCATTTCTTCGTAAATGGGGGTGCATCGCGCCTGTGCATCGGCCGCGCTTGGCAGGTAATCCAGCCGTTCACCATCCAGCATATAGCCAGTGCAGATTTTCAGGGTTTCAAACCCATCAAGCACGTCCAGTTTGGTCAAGGCAATGCCGTTCACACCCGATGTCACGCAGGTTTGACGCACCAATGCCGCATCAAACCAGCCACAGCGGCGTTTGCGCCCTGTGGTGGTGCCAAATTCATGCCCGCGTTCACCCAAGCGTTGGCCATCATCATCCAGCAGCTCGGTTGGGAACGGCCCCTCACCCACACGGGTGGTATAGGCTTTGACAATCCCCAAAACAAAATCAATCGCACTGGGGCCAAGGCCCACGCCGGTTGCCGCCTGCCCTGCAATCACATTGGACGACGTAACAAAAGGATAGGTGCCAAAATCAATATCCAACAGCGCGCCTTGCGCGCCCTCAAACAATATGCGGTCCCCTTTGGTGCGTTTTTCATGCAGCACTTTCCAAACCGGTCCGGCAAAGGGCAGCAGTTTGGGCGCGATCTCATGCAGCTGTGCCAGCACCGCTGCGCGGTCAACAGGGTCAATCCCCAACCCACGGCGCAGCGCATCATGATGCACCAAAGCGCGGTCCAAGCGGGCCTCGAGCGTTGCCGGATCGGCCAAATCGGCCACCCGAATGGCACGGCGCCCCACCTTATCTTCATAGGCAGGGCCAATGCCGCGACCGGTGGTTCCAATTTTGGCCACGGCTGTGGCGCTTTCGCGCGCGCGGTCCAATTCACCATGATAGGGCATGATCAATGGGGTATTTTCTGCCACCATCAGGGTATCGGGGGTGATTTCAACGCCCTGATCTCGGATCTTTTCGATCTCGTTCATCAGATGCCATGGATCCAGCACCACGCCATTGCCAATCACGCTCAGCTTACCAGGGCGCACAACACCGGATGGCAACACGTGCAATTTATAAACGGTTTCGCCAATGACCAGCGTATGGCCGGCATTATGGCCGCCTTGGAAACGGGCGATGACATCGGCGCGTTCGCTGAGCCAATCGACAATCTTCCCCTTGCCCTCATCCCCCCATTGAGCGCCAACGACAACGACATTCGCCATAACAGCCATTCCTTTGGATAAATCTAACCGCCCCCCTATAGCGGGGGCGGGCGCATTGTTAAAGGCTGATCTTTAAGTCCGCGCGCCAAAAATTGCCGACCCCACGCGAATATGCGTGGCCCCAAGCGCCAACGCACGTTCGAAATCATCGCTCATACCCATGGACAGACCCGTCAACCCATTGCGCTGCGCAATTTTACGCAGCAGGGCAAAGTGCAAACTGGGTTCTTCATCGACAGGTGGGATGCACATTACACCCTGCAAGGGCAAATCCAAACGGCGGCAATCGGTTATAAAGGCATCCGCATCTTGGGGCAGAATGCCCGCTTTTTGCGGCTCTGCCCCTGTGTTGACTTGCACGAACAGATCCGGACAATGCCCCAATTCCTGTGCAAGGCGCGCGATTGTTTGGGCAATTTTGGGGCGATCAATGCTGTGAATTGCATCAAATAATTCCATCGCTTGGCGGGCTTTGTTGCTTTGCAATGGGCCAATTAAATGCACGGTGACATTGTCAAATTCTTCGCGAAACCCGGGCCATTTACCGGCGGCTTCTTGCACTTTATTTTCGCCAAAAACGCGGTGCCCTTCGTCCAGAACGGCGCGCACACGGGCGTCGGGCTGCATTTTCGACACCGCAATCAATTGCGCCGCATCCGGCGCACGGCCAGCCTGTTCCAAAGCTGTATGCATTCGGGTTTTAATCTGTGTCAGTCCCATTTGGCCCCTCGGGTTAGTCGTCAAATAGCTGCGCTTGGGTATCGTCAAGCCCATCTGGATCGTCAAGCCCATCCAGCGATGGCGGCGTGCTGTCCAACAGCCCAGCGGCGCGCAATTCTTTGATCCCGGGCAAATCCCGAGCGTTTTCAAGGCCAAAATGCGCCAAGAATTCATCCGTTACACCAAATGTTACAGGGCGGCCCGGGGTCATTTTGCGCCGTCCCAAACGCACCCAGCCCATGTCGATCAATAAATCCAAGGTGCCTTTGCTGACACTGACGCCGCGAATCTCTTCGATTTGGGCGCGTGTCACGGGGTGGTGATAGGCGATGATGGCAAGCGTTTCGATCGCCGCGCGGGACAATTTGCGTGGAGTTTCTTGTTCAATTTGCATCAAATAACCCAGATCAGGCGCAGTGCGCATGGCCCAGCCTTCGCCTATGCGGCACAAATTCACCCCGCGCCCTTCGCAGCGTTTTTTCAAATGCACAAGCGCTTGCGCCGCATCGCAACCATGCGGCAGGCGATCTTGTAGCTCCTTCACCGTCATGGGGTCGCTTGTTGCGAACAAAAGCGCCTCGATCATGCGTTCTTGTTCGGCCATGGGGGGGGCTGAAAACAGCACCGGATCATCAAGGTGTTGTGTCATTGGGGTTGATCCTTTTGGCGCAGATGCAGCGGTTCAAACAAACCCGTCTGTCGCAATTCGATTTTTCCTTCGCGCGCCAGTTCCAGCGCGGCCGCAAACAATGCTGCCGTTGCCGAACGGCGCGCCAAACCATCCTCTTGCCACCCGGGGGGAACAAAGCTGGACAGATCCGACCAATCGCCTGAAAATCCAATCAGTCCGCGCATCCGATCCAGGGCTTGTTCCATGGTGAACACGCGGTCGCGGTCACGATCCATGGCAAAGGGACGAAATTCATCCCGTGTGCGCAACCTGGCATAGGCCTGTATAAGCTCCATCACTGTGACATCAATTTTAACTATGCTGATCTTCGACACTGTTTCCGGCATCCCGCGGGCAAAGAAATCTCGGCCCAGTTGATCGCGCGCCATCAGCTGCGCCGCCGCATCGCGCATCGCGGCCAGTCGTTCCAATTGAAACGCCAAATGGGCGGCCATTTCTTCGCCAGATGGACCATCATCCAATGGATCCGGCGGCAACAAAAGGCGTGATTTTAAAAAGGCAAGCCAAGCCGCCATCACCAAATAATCCGCGGCCAATTCAATTCGCAGCGCCTTGGCGCGTTCAACAAAGGCCAGATATTGTTGCGCAAGGTCCAAAATAGATATTTTGCGCAAATCAACCTTTTGCGTGCGGGATAATGTCAAAAGAACATCGAGCGGGCCTTCAAACCCATCAACATCCACGATCAGGGCTTCGGCCGCAACACGCGCCGCGACGGTTTGCGGGTCTTCGCCCCGTGTTAGATCAAACTGATTTTGGTCCCGATCGCCCATGTTCATCGCCTGTTAACAGGGTTTCAAGCTGCGTGTGCAGCGCCCTGATGTCAAGGCTTTGTCTGGGCCGATCGCGCAATGACAATGCAGATTGGGCGCGTTCCAGTGATGCGCCCCCCAGTGGACCTGCGGCTTCGCAAACTGCAATGCGCGTGTCTAAATCAGCATTGCAATACATGGCAATATCACACCCCGCAGCGCGGGCCGCCGCGGTTTTTTCTGCTGCGGTTCCGGATAATGCCTTCATCGATAAATCATCGGTCGTCAGCAATCCGTTAAACCCAATGTCTTGCCGAATAACAGACACCATTTTGGGGCTGAGCGTGGCTGGAACGGGGTCAATTTGATCAAATACAATATGCGCCGTCATGCCAATTGGACAATCAGCCAGTGCCCGAAAGGGCGCGAAATCTTGCGCCATCAGGTCGCAAACAGGCGCATCAACACAGGGCAGCCCGTGGTGGCTGTCAACCTGTGCAAGCCCATGGCCGGGCATATGTTTCATCACCGGCAGCACACCCGCATTCAACAGCGCGTCAATCGATGCACGCGCATTGGCGATAACCTGATCCGCCGATTGCCCCAAACAGCGATTGGCCAAAAACGGATGCGTTGTATCACGCGTGATATCGCAGGTGGGTGCGCAGGTGCTGTCGATGCCCAAATCGCGCAATTCCGCCGCGATGATCTGATACCGCAAGGCAAAGGCGCGCGGCGCATTTGCACCGGCGGCGACGGCATCTTGCAGGGGTGGGTTGAATTCTGACCAATGGGGGGCGCGCAGGCGTTGAACGCGCCCGCCCTCTTGATCGATCGTGATCAATGCATCGCGGCCGACCGCATCGCGCAGTTCATCACAAAGTGCCCGAGTTTGGTCCGGCGTTTCAATATTGCGGGCAAATAAAATAAACCCCCATGGGTTTAGCTGTGAAAAGGCCCGCATTTCTGCCCGGGTTAAACGGGGGCCTTCGGCATCAATAATAACGGCTGCGGGGGCCGTCATTTATGCCGCACCGGAATGCAATCAACCCCTTTGGCAATCAGCGCGGCACAGAACCGACGGGTTTCGGCCAGATCAGAAAACCCAGCTGTGCGCAGACGATAAAATATGTGGCCTGCGCTTTGGGCCTTTTGAATGACCGGATCCTTTTGTGCCAAAAATGCCGATTGATTTGCGATCAACTGCGACCAAGCCGCTTTGGCGTTGTCTTCGGATGTGAAGCTTCCCAATTGCACCAGCCGTTCCCCTGCCCCCAATGGCTGATTGGTGGGCGCAGGCGCTGCCTGCGACAGGAATGATGGCCGCGATGGCGGGGGCGGCGTGCTGGGGCGCAATGTGGCGACATCTGGGGTGAACTTGACCTCTTGTGCGGTGACCGTCCCTGATGTTCCGTCTGACGACAGCAGCGCGGCAATGATAGCATCCGCAACATCCCGTTTAAATTCAGGGGTTTGCAAATTCATACTGGCCCCAATGGCCTGCGCATCACCGGTTTGCAACTGTGCCATGGCGTGATCTTCATCCGATGGCAATACAGGCAAAGGCGCTGTTGCAACATGAATGGGATCTGCGGATGTATCTTCCAAAACGTCATTAATGGACAGCGTCATATCGATGGTATTCGCGATCTGCCCACCCGGATCAACCGGCGCCATACGATAGGCCGTTTGGGGGCCTGGGATATGGGGAATGCCCATTACCTCGATCCGGGCAAGCTGAATGGCCTTGATCGAAAACGCACCAACCAACAAAAGGGACAATGACAGCCCTGCCAATCGTGCAAAACGCGGCAATGTCGACAGCCCAGGTGTTTTTATGGACGCATTGTCCATATGGGCAGATATGTCCCCAGCTGCGTGGGGAAGTGTTGTGTTATGTTCCATGCTCGCCTCACGTCATGGCCCGGGGGAAATCCCGGACAGGCCGCTGGCGGTGCAGGTTTTATCGCATCTCTTCCAGTGGCGTTACGCCCAAAATAGCAAGACCTGCGGAAATAACAACACTTACTGATCGCGCAAGCGCAATTTTCGCAGCTGTGGCGGGCAAATCATCCTCTTGCACGAACCGCAGACTGGTTACATCATTGCCTTTATTCCAAAGCCCGTGGAATTCACCGGCCAATTCATAAAGGTAGAACGCAATGCGATGCGGTTCATTGGCCCGCGCCGCCGTTTCCACCAAACGGGGCCATTCGGCAATTTTGCGCGCCACGGCCAATTCGGCATCATGCGCGGCCAAATTCAAATCAGCCCCCGCAAGCGCCGCATCTGTTACATCAACCCCTGCCTCAGCTGCCCGGCGCAGAACGGATGAGATCCGCGCATAGGCATATTGCACATAAAACACAGGGTTTTCGCGGCTTTGCTCCAGCACTTTGTCGAAATCGAAATCCAAGGGCGCATCATTTTTGCGCGTCAGCATGACAAAACGTGTGACATCGGGGCCAACTTCATCCACCACATCGCGCAATGTAACAAACGTGCCAGCACGTTTGGACATTTTGAACGGTTCACCGTTTTTGTACAGCTTCACCAGCTGTGCCAATTTGATGTCCAGCGGCACTTTGCCACCCGACAGGGCCGAAACCGCCGCCTTCATGCGTTTGACATAGCCACCGTGATCAGCGCCAAAAACGTCGATCAGCATATCAAACCCGCGGCTGACCTTGTCGTAATGATAGGCAATATCAGGAGCAAAATAGGTCCAGCTGCCATCAGATTTCTGAATGGGGCGGTCCACATCGTCGCCATGGGCGGTGGATTTGAACAGGGTTTGTTCGCGCGGTTCCCAATCCTCGGGCGTTTTGCCTTTGGGGGGTTCAAGCACACCGCGATAGATCAGGCCCTGCTCGCGCAGCGCCTCGATCGCTTGTTCAATCCGGCCTGTTCCGTAAAGCGATTTTTCGGAATAGAACACGTCCATTTTCACACCCAATCGCGCCAAATCGGCGCGGATCAGATCCATCATCGCATCGGTTGCAAATTCACGTACAGGAAGCAGCCATTGATCCTCATCCTGACCAAGATAGGCATCACCCACTTTATCCTTCAGGGTTTGACCCACTTCGATCAGATAATCCCCTGGATAGGTGCCATCCTCGAATTGCACTTCTTGGCCGTGGGCTTCAAGGTACCGCAGGTATACGGAACGGGCCAACACATCGACCTGCGCGCCGCCATCGTTGATGTAATATTCGCGCGTGACATCATATCCTGCAAAATCCAGCAAACTGGCCAAGGCATCGCCAAAAACAGCCCCGCGAGTGTGACCCACATGCAAAGGCCCTGTTGGGTTGGCGGACACATATTCCACATTAACACGCTGCCCCTGCCCCAGATCAGACCGGCCAAAATCGGCACCGGTTTGCAGTGCGCTGCGCAGCACATCCTGCCAAATTTGTGGCGCAAGCCGCAGATTGATGAAACCCGGTCCGGCCACTTCGGCCGCCGTAATGCCGCCTTGATCCAACAGGCGCGCCGCCAAATCATCGGCAATTTGGCGGGGGTTCATTTTGGCGGGCTTCGCCAAAACCATTGCCGCATTAGTCGCCATATCACCATGCGCGGGGTCACGCGGTGGCTCGACCGTCACATTGGCCAGATCCAAATCAGCAGGCAAAGCCCCATCCGCTTGCATGGCATGCAATGCCTGCACAACGGCGGTGTGGATTTGGCGAAATAGGTTCATGGCGATTTTTCCTTCGTATCTTCTGCGCGCGGGTTTATGCCGCAAGGCCGCGCAGGTCAATTCCCCACAGCAGACAAAGGCAAACGGTAAGGATCATCTGGGATTTGCGCATCGGGCTTGATCTGCGCATAGGCCTGCAGGGCATATCGATCCGTCATACCGGCAATATAATCGCAAACGGCCCGCGCCGGCGGTTCATCTGTCCCCAGCCATTCGGCAGGCAGGTCCTGAGGCATTGCAAGGTAATGCTGAAACAACGCTGCTGTTGCATCGCAGGCCAATTCCCGCATCCGTGCAACCCCGGGCGCGCGGTACATCCGTTCAAACAAAAAGGCCCGAATGACCTTTAAATTGGACCATAATATGGGCGAGAACCGCGCAACTGGGGCGGTGGCGCCGCGGATGTCCTCGACCGATTTGGGGGCCAAGAGTGCAATGTTTTCGCTGGTTGTTGCGATGACATCTTCGACCAAACGGCCAAAAAAGCGGCGCAGCGCCTCATGGTGGCGCCGTTTGGTGTCGGTGTTGGGATACAGCCTATCCACCTGCGCAAAACAATCCGCCAAAATGGGCAGGTCCATCAAATCATCCGCTGTGAACAACCCAGCCCGCAGCCCATCTTGCAGATCATGGTGGTTATAGGCAATGTCATCCGCCAGCGCCGCAACCTGCGCTTCTGGTCCAGCAAAGCTGTGCAGGTGCAGGTCATGTTGGGTGTTGTAACGCGCCAATGCATCAGGCCATGGCTGCGCCACGGGTCCGTTATGTTTGGCAATACCTTCAAGGGTTTCCCAGGTTAAGTTCAACCCATCGAACGGGGCGTATCGGCGTTCAAGGTTGGTGACGATTTTCACCGCTTGGGCATTGTGATCAAAGCCGCCAAATGGGGCCATCAAGTCGGCCAAAACATCCTCGCCCGCATGACCAAAGGGGGGGTGCCCCAGATCATGCGCCAGGGCAACAGCCTCTGCCAGATCAACGTTTAATTGCAGCGCCCCTGCGATTGTGCGGGCAACTTGGGCAACCTCAATCGAGTGGGTCAGCCGCGTGCGGAAATAATCCCCCTCATGTGCGATGAACACCTGCGTTTTATGTTTCAAACGGCGAAAGGCCCCCGAATGGATAATCCGGTCGCGATCGCGCTGAAACGGGGATCGGTGGAGGCTTTGATCCTCGGCAACCAGCCGGCCACGTGTTTGATCGGGGTGCGTGGCAAAGGGGGCAAGCATGATGCCAAGCTCCTTGTCGTGGGTTTTGGATTGCTTATATATGGGGTGTCTTTGATTGCAACCAACAGATGAGCCCACCGAATGCAACTGCCCCCCAAGGTTACCCCGCGCGCCTTTGAACAACTGGCCAATATTGGTGCGGCATCACAAGGTAAAGCCCTGCGCATCGCGGTGGAAGGCGGCGGCTGTTCCGGTTTCCAATACGAAATTGCGCTTGATGAAGTGCAATCAGATGATTTGGTGCTGGATAATGGCGCTGAAAAGGTGGTGATTGACCCTGTGTCGCTGCCATTTTTGCAAAACGCTATCATTGATTTTTCCGATGAATTGATCGGTGCACGATTTGTGATCGATAATCCCAATGCCACATCATCCTGCGGCTGTGGCACATCCTTTTCGATCTAGGTCTGGGGAACAACGTCTGCGAATTTTCGATGTGATCCATGCACGCACATCGCCCCAGACAGGCCAACCAATATCGCCCCGAACATAACGGGCAGTGTCGGCCATTCACCAAACAGGACAATGCCGCAAACCACCATCCAGATAAACTGCAGGTTCATCATCGGTGTCACAGCAGCCGCAACCATATTGCGCAGTGCCATAATTGACAGGCTGCGGGCGGCAAACACCAACGCCGCATAAACCCCAGTCAGCACCACAGTTGTCACATCCACCGCCTGCCATGAGGATGGCAACATCACCCCCATAAACAGCGCAACAAACGCATAGGGGTAGAACAGCTGCGACAACAGCCGGCGTTCACGCAGGATCAGCCAACGTTCCAGCACCAAAGACAGGGCCGAAAAGAACGTGGCCCCCGCGGCACAGGCATACCCCCATGAGCTGCCTGTCGCATTCTGCGCGAATAAAAAACATGCCCCCAAAATGCCCAGCCCCAATCCGCCAATATGCCACGGCCCGATGTATTCATGCAGCAACACACCTGCAAAAATAGCGGCAACAACGGGGATGAAGGCGATGAACAAGAAGACCTCGGCGAAATACAGCGTGGCGAAGGCTTGGTAAAAGCACAGGCAGGCCACCAATGTGATGCAGGACCGCAGCAGCATCATCTGTGGGAATGCGGTGCGCAGCTGCCCAATACCACCTTGGCTGCGCATGGCGGCTAGAACGCAAAACAGGGCCACGCCCGCGGCGCCAAAGGCATAGAATTGCGCCGCCGACATCTGCGTGCTGAGCAGTTTCGTCACCGAATCCGCCCCCGTCATCACAATCGTGTAAAGAAACACAAGCCACACGCCCGCGCTGGTATTAATGTTCATGAAAACCACTCAGATTCAAAAAGACCTTGGTACACTAGACCACAATTGGTAAATCTTTTGTTAATGCAGGGTTCTGGCTTTCCCGCGTTGACGATCTGCCGCCCCGCTCTTATGCAGTCTAAAACGCAAAAGAAGGGGATGCAGATGAAAATTGTCAGCTTCAACATCAACGGGATCAAAGCCCGGATCGAGGCCCTTCCCCGCTATCTCGAGGCCGCGCGCCCCGATGTGGCCCTGTTGCAAGAGATCAAATCCCAAGACGAAACCTTTCCACGGGAATTGTTCGAAGACATGGGGTACCGCGTTGAAACACATGGACAAAAATCCTTCAACGGCGTGGCAATCCTGTCACGCCTGCCGCTTGAAGATGTGACCCGCGGCCTGCCCGGGGATGATACGGATGAACAGGCCCGTTGGATCGAGGCCACGGTGATCGGTGATAAAACCGCCATGCGTGTTTGCGGGCTGTATCTGCCCAATGGCAATCCGGCGCCGGGGCCGAAATATGATTATAAATTGGCCTGGATGGACCGCCTGCAGACCCGCGCCCGCGCGCTGTTGGCGCAAGAGCAGCCCTTTTTAATGGCGGGGGATTATAACGTGATTCCCCAACCCGAGGATGCCGCCAATCCAGATGCTTGGCGCGAAGATGCGCTGTTTTTGCCGCAAACACGTGCTGCGTTCGAGGCGCTGAAACACCTTGGCCTGACCGAGGCCTTTCGTGCCCGAACTCAAGGGCCAGGGCATTATTCATTCTGGGATTATCAAGCCCGATCGTGGGAGCGGAACAACGGTATCCGCATCGACCATTTTCTTTTGTCGCCCGAATGCGCTGATCTGTTGCTGGATTGCCAAATCGATAAAGACGTGCGCGCCGGTGTGAAACCGTCTGATCACGTGCCAATTTGGGTTGAATTGGACGCCTAAACCCACCTGCCCCCTTGACTTGGTGCGCTGTGATCGGCATCAGGGACGTGAACCATACCCGCAACCGGGCGTTTAGTAGGCGCCAAAACGACGAGGAGGCCCCAAATGGCCCAAATCACCCTCACCTTTCCCGATGGATCCAGCCGCCAGATGCCGCAGGGCATTACCCCTGCCGATGTGGCCGCAGAAATTTCCAAATCCTTGGCGAAAAAGGCCATCAGTGCCATGGTCGATGGCCAACATTGGGATCTGCAATGGCCGCTTCAGTCAGATTGCACCATCGCCATCAACACAACATCAGATGCCACCCCCGCGCAGGAGTTGATCCGTCATGATCTGGCGCACATCATGGCGCGCGCCGTGCAGGAAATCTGGCCCGATGTGAAGGTCACCATCGGCCCCGTCATTGAAAACGGCTGGTATTACGATTTTGATCGGGCTGAACCCTTCACCCCCGAAGATCTGGGCCAGATCGAGGCGCGGATGCGCCAAATCATCGCCGCGCGCGAACCTGTGCGCACCGAAGTGTGGGACCGCCCACGCGCCATCCAACATTACACCGATCTGAATGAACCCTATAAGGTGGAACTGATCGAGGCCATCCCCGGGGATGAACCGCTGCGCATGTATTGGCATGGCGATTGGCAGGACCTGTGCCGCGGCCCGCATTTGCAGCACACAGGTCAGGTGCCCGCTGATGCGTTCAAATTGATGAATGTGGCCGGGGCCTATTGGCGCGGAGACAGCGACCGCGCCATGCTGCAACGCATTTACGGCGTGGCCTTCCAAAACAAAGACGCGCTGAAGGCGCATCTGACCATGTTAGAAGAGGCCGCAAAACGCGATCACCGCCGTTTGGGCCGCGAAATGGACCTGTTCCATATGCAAGAAGAGGCGCCAGGCCAAATTTTCTGGCACCCAAATGGCTGGCGCGTTTACACCACACTTCAGGATTACATGCGGCGCAAACAAGACGCTGATGGCTATGTCGAGGTGAACACCCCGCAGGTTGTGAACCGCAAATTGTGGGAAGCATCCGGGCATTGGGAAAATTATCAAGAAAACATGTTCATCGTCGAAGTGGACGAAGATCATGCGCGCGAAAAAACAATCAACGCTTTGAAGCCGATGAACTGCCCATGCCATGTGCAAGTGTTCAATCAGGGGCTTAAATCCTATCGTGATCTGCCGCTGCGGATGGCGGAATTTGGATCCTGTAACCGGTATGAACCTTCTGGCGCGCTGCATGGGATCATGCGTGTGCGCGGCTTTACCCAAGATGATGCGCATATTTTCTGCACCGATGATCAGATTGAATCGGAAACCGCGAAATTCATCAAATTCCTTGCCGGGATTTATGCGGATTTGGGCTTTGATGATTGGACCATAAAACTGTCCACGCGGCCTGAAAAGCGTATCGGGTCCGAAGAAAGCTGGGATCGCGTGGAAAAGGCGCTTGGCGATGCCTGCCGCGCCGCCGGATATGATTTTGAAATTCTGGAAGGCGAAGGCGCCTTTTACGGCCCAAAACTGGAATTCACCCTGACCGATGCAATTGGGCGGCAATGGCAATGCGGCACCTTGCAAGTTGACCCCAACCTGCCCGAACGTCTGGATGCCAATTACATTGGCCGCGATGGGGAAAAACACCGCCCCGTGATGCTGCACCGCGCGGTTCTGGGCAGTTTTGAACGGTTCATTGGGATGCTCATCGAAAACTTCGCCGGGAAGCTGCCATTTTGGTTGGCGCCGCGGCAGGTGGTTGTGGCGGCCATTGTGTCGGATGCGGATGAGTATGTAAACAATGTGGTTGCTGCCCTGCGGGCGCGTGGCATCCGCGCCGAGGCGGATTTGCGCAACGAAAAAATCAACTACAAAATCCGCGAACATTCATTGGGCAAAGTGCCGGTCATTCTGGCCTGCGGCATGAAAGAGGTGGAAAACAACACCGTCTCCGTCCGCCGTCTGGGCGAAAAAGACACCCGCACCGCATCGCTTGATGAAATCGTGACCACTTTGGCGCAAGAGGCCACGCCGCCAGATTTGTTGTAACAATTTAAAGCATAAACTGTAACAAAGGGCCGGATTTTATGCCGGCCCTTTTGTGTTTAATATCCGTAATAGCAGCCTACACCATCAGCACGAAAATATCGATTTGATTGCTGAATCCTGCATTTCATCGCCTGAACTTCAGGCGAAGTTAAGAAGTGATCCCTATTCAGGGAAGGTGTGATTTGCATATTTAATTCAATATACTGCCATCCAATCTTCACAGCTGCGTGAAACACAAACCCGTGATTGGCTGTTGATCCCTTTCAAAGGTTACTCTGACCCTAGCTCCAAAAGGTTTGAGCGTAACTTGATGAAAGGAATACCCAATGTCTGATAAAATGAAAGCTCTTGCTCTGGCCGCCGCTGTTGCCGCGTCTGTAGGCGCGCAGGCCACAACCGCATCCGCCGCAGCGAAGGAAAAATGCTATGGCGTGTCGCTGGCCGGTAAAAATGACTGCGCAGCAGGCGCTGGCACCACCTGCGCGGGATCGTCCACAGTGGATTATCAAGGCAATGCCTGGACATTGGTTGATAAGGGCAGCTGCATGACCATCGAACTGCCCGCCATGGCGGACGGCAGCGCGCGCATGGGATCGCTGGAACCTTTGGACCGCGATCTGCCCAGCAGCTAATCCAATCCTTGCCCAAAGCGGTAATCCGCTTTGGGCCAATGCTTAACAAAGGGCCAGACTATGTTTGATCACTTCACCCACCCCCCCCCAGCTACCCCATGCGGCAGGCGTTGGGTATAAGGCGGATCATTTCGATCAAATTATGGCCGCCCCCGGGCCTGTCAAATGGCTGGAAATTCATGCCGAAAATTATTTGGGCGCAGGCGGGCGGCCCAAGGCGCAGCTGATCGCCCTGCGGGATCGGTTTGCCCTGTCGGTACATGGGGTGGGTCTGTCAATCGGGGGGGATCGCCCGCTGGATCAGACCCATTTGGCGCAGGTCAAGGCCCTGTGTGATTGGGTGCAGCCGGCAGCATTTTCCGAACATCTGGCATGGTCCACGCATGAAGATGGATTTCTGAACGACCTGTTGCCCCTGCCCTATAACCGAACAACACTGGCACAGGTCTGCACCCATATTGATCAAGTGCAAGATACGCTGGGCCGGCAAATGATGTTGGAAAATCCATCATCCTATATGGCGTTTTCGACATCCACATGGTCCGAACCTGATTTTATTGGGGAAATTGTCCGGCGCACTGGATGCGCTCTGCTGTTTGATGTGAACAATGTATTCGTGTCTGCCGCAAATCTGGGGTTTAACCCGCAGGCCTATATCGAGGCCTACCCATTGAAATATGTGCGCGAAATTCATCTGGCTGGGCACCATGAAGACAACAGCCATGATGCAACACTGTTGATCGACAGCCACAGCGCGCCGGTGTGTGCGCAGGTCTGGGCACTGTTGGATCAGGTGCTGCACTATACTGGGGCGCAGCCCGTGCTGATCGAACGGGACAATGACATCCCCGCCTGGCCCAGCCTGCGCGCCGAGGCGCAAAAGGCACAGAACGCATTGGCGCAGCACATGAGGGTCCCCGCATGACATTCCAATCCGATTTCACAGCCGCATTGCGCGGCAAAAATCACCTTCCCCAGCAAATTGCCCATGGCCCGTCCACGGCGCAGGCGCGATTTGCAATTTATCGCAACAATCTGATCGTAGGGTTGCGCGATGCTTTGCGCACCGGATTTCCGGTGCTGCGCAAAATTTTGGGGGCAGACAATTTCGACCTGATCGCCCGGGCCTATATCGATGCACATTTGCCCGATACGCCTGTGATGGCCGAATATGGTGCCGATATGCCCGGTTTTATTGCGACGTTCCCAGGGATCGAGGACATGCCTTATTTGGCGGATATCGCCCGGATTGAACAAGGGTTGCGCCGCGCCTATCATGCGGCTGACCATCATGCGATGGATGCCAATGAGATCATGGCGCCGGACTATGATGGCCAGCTTACCCTGGCCCCATCGGTTCAAATCATCACATCCAAATTTCCGATCTTTGACATTTGGCAATTTGCGACGGATCAATCGGATCAACCAACAACTGCACAGGCGCAAGATGTGATGATTATCCGCCCTGAATTTGATCCGGTTGTGCATCCTTTGCCCATCGGCGGCGCGGCGTTTTTAAACGCGCTGATTGAAACTGGGTCAATCACCGATGCCGTGGTGCAATCCACCGATCTATCCGAAACCTGTTTTCAAAACCTGTTTGCCGTTTTATTGGTGAATGGGGCCATTACCATGCGGGCCTTGGTGCCGCCAAAGGAGATTTGATATGCAATTACCACCCTTTAACCGCGCACGCCTGCCAGCAACCATGCTCAGCACCCCTGCCCGATTGGTGTTTTTGATGACATTGGCCCCCTATTACTGGGTGTCTGCCCAAACGAAATTGGGGGATGGGTTTTGGGGATTTTTGAACCCCAGCGATGGCGCCTATTATCAGATATTCCCCCACGCCTATGAGGCCGCCGGCTTTGACAAAACCGCCATGGCCCTATGGCAGGATCTGATGGTTTTGGCCGGCACATGGGGCGAGTTTATCCTGCCCTTTTTGCTGATCATTGGCTTCATGACCCGCGCCACTGCGATTGGGATGATTGGCTTTGTGATTGTGCAAACCGTGGTGGATTTGTTCGGCCATGGTGCGATCACTGATCCAGTCGCCTTGGGCGCGTTCTTTGATAAAAACCCATCCAGCCTGCTGACCGATCAGCGCCTGTTGTGGATCATGCTGCTGTTTGTGCTGGTCATTCATGGCGGAGGGATTATATCGGTGGACCGCCTGATCTGCAGATCCCATTGGGCACGCCATTGGGTGCTGCGTTGGGCTGTCAGGTAAACCAACAGCCCAAAGGGTTATGACAACTTGGCCTGAACGATGGCCGGATCCAAAAAGGCCTCGACCGCGGCGCTGGCAATCACAGCGCCGCTGCGGGGTGACAGGCCCCCACTGCGCAAATCGATTGTGACCTGACCATATGGTATCAGCGCCTTTAGCGCCGACTGATCAACTGCAGTCGGGTCGGAAACGCCGATTGTGACCTTCACCTGCATATCGGCGGCATCGAGCCCAAGCGCATCGAACAGCGCAATAGAGCTGTGCGACAACGCATCCTTTACCGCGCGGCAGGCGGCTTTGGTGTAATCTGACCCGCGTTGATCAACGCCCATGCCCATTTCAATGATAAATCGCTGAACCGCCATCACGCATCCCCCAAATCAAACGACACAGACAGTGCCACATTGGCAATAACCGTGGGGTTGCCACCGTCCATGCGCGGCACATCCAGCCCACCCATCCGCGGATGCACCTGCACCTGACCATAGGGAAACACCATAGCAATGGCCGCCGTATCCAGCGCCTCTGGTTGGGCCACGGCCACCTCGACGTCGATAATCATCTGCGATTTTTCAAATCCAAATAATTCGGCCATATTGATCGAATTATGCCACAGCGCATCACGCACGGCGCGCACTGCGGCTTCAGTGTAATCGCGCCGGCGCAGGGATGTTCCCATGCCGTATTCGGTTAAAACGCGCGTGGCCATCACAACTGCCCGCCTGCAATTTCAATCGTTTGGCCGTTTACGCTGCCCGATCCGGGGCTGCACAGCCACAGCGCAGCCTCGCCAATTTCTTCGGGGGCGATCAGGCGTTTGTGGCGATTGGCGCTGACCATCATATCCAGTGCCTCTTGTGCCGAAACGCCGGCGCGCTGCGCGATGCTGTCGGTGTTGCGCGTCACAATCGGTGTGTCCACATACCCCGGGCAGATCGCATTGAATGTATAGGGCTTGCCCATGAAATCCTCGGACAAGGACCGCATCAGGCCAATGACACCATGTTTCGATGCGGAATAGGCCCCCGCGCCCTTCAACCCCCGCACCCCAGCCATGGATGAGATGATAATCACCCGACCCCAATCCGTTTGCGTCATGGATTTCAGCGATTCGCGCAACGTCAAGAACACCCCATCAAGATTGGTCCGCATGATTTTATGCCAAAATTCCATCGAAGTTTTATGCAGCGCCTTGCCCTCGGCGATGCCTGCATTGGCCACAACGATCTGAATGGGGCCGCGCGCGGCGACAGCATCCGCGATGGTTTGCATCACCGCGGCTTCATCCGTGACGTCCATAACAGCGGGGTGCATATTATCGCCCGCAACCTGCTGCAAAACATCCATACGCCGGCCCGTGATTGTGACCTGCGCGCCTGCCGCGGCCAAGGCCTGCGCAATCGCCAACCCAATGCCGGTGCCGCCCCCGGTGACCAATGCGTGTTTTCCGTTTAAATCCATGGTCTGCCCCTCCGCTTATTCAGTTAAGAACAGCCTAGGCAGCGATTATTGATCTTGCAATACGAACACAGCGTTACAGGCACAAAGAATGATAAGACCAGTTTGCGCCGGCTGTGGTTATTCGTCCGAACGCAGGCGGATAATCACATCCACCTTGGATATGCGCGCGCCCTTGGGCGGTTCGGGTATGCGCAGGATTTCCAACTGCTCGCTGGGGGCGTCGGACAGGCGCCCCTCATCTTCCCAAAAATAATGTGGGTGATCATGGGTGTTGGTATCAAAATAGGTCTTATTCCCATCGACCGTGATTTCTTTCATCAGACCAGCATCACAAAAGGCGCGCAAAGTGTTGTAAACCGTTGCCAAAGATACCGTTTCACCAGTGTCTTGCACGGCGCAATACAGGCTTTCGGCGCTGACATGGCGATCCTGACCATCCCCCACCAACAAATCCGCCAAAACCATCCGTTGGCGTGTTGGCCGCAGAGATGCTGATTGCAGCCAATTCTGGGCTGTGATGCGACGGGATGTGTTGTTTACGTCTGCTGGCATGGGTTTATTCTTCACTGCATCTGTCTTTTACACAGACTAACCCGATGATCGAATAAAATGCAATGGGCGACGCGCTCTTGCCAGTGCGCGCGCCAAGGTGCTACAGAAGTCAAGAAAACGGCCGCAGGCCAGATAATCTATTTTTGAAAGGACCGAGCAGCCATGTCCCAATATCCAAGCAGCTTTGGTAAAGATGACCTTCTGAAATGCGCCCGCGGCGAATTGTTTGGCCCTGGCAATGCGCAACTGCCGGCCCCACCAATGTTGATGATGGATCGTATCACCGAAATCAGCGGCGATGGCGGCGAACATGGCAAGGGTCATGTGGTGGCCGAATTTGATATCACACCTGACCTTTGGTTCTTTGATTGCCATTTTCCAGGCAACCCCATTATGCCTGGCTGTCTGGGTCTGGACGGGCTGTGGCAGCTGACAGGGTTTAACCTGGGCTGGCGCGGCTGGCTGGGCCGCGGCTACGCCCTGGGCGTGGGCGAGGTAAAGCTGACCGGCATGGTGCGCCCAGATCGCAAAATGCTGCGCTATTATGTTGATTTCACCAAAGCGGTGCAAACGCGCCGGTTGACCATGGGTGTGGCCGATGGCCGTGTCGAAGCCGATGGCGAAGTGATTTATCAAGTTAAAGATATGAAAGTGGCCCTGTCAGAAAGCTGATCCTTTCAGGCACCCCAACAGGATATAAGGAGAGCGCCCCATGCGCCGAGTGGTTATTACAGGTTTGGGCATCATCAGCCCCATCGGAAACACAGCAGACGAAGTCAGCGCCAGCCTGCGTGCCGGCAAATCCGGCATCGCGTTTGAACCCAATTACGCCGAACACGGGTTCCGCAGCCAAGTGGCCGGCATCCCGCAGATCGACCTGACCGAAGCGATTGACAAACGTCAGCTGCGGTTCATGGGCTCGACAGCGGCCTATGCCTATTTGGCAATGCAACAAGCCATCGCCGACAGCGGCTTGACCGAGGCCGAGGTATCCAATGAGCGCACCGGATTGGTTGCCGGCTCTGGCGGCCCTTCCACAGCCAATCTGTTTGATGCGCATAAAATCGTCATCGAAAAAGGCGCGCCCAAACGGATGGGGCCATTCATGGTGACACGCTGCATGTCGTCAACCGTGTCGGCCTGTCTGGCAACGCCCTTTAAAATCAAGGGCGTAAACTATTCCATCACGTCCGCCTGTTCCACCAGCGCGCATTGCATTGGCAACGGGGTTGAGCAAATCCAACTGGGCAAACAGGACATCATCTTTGCCGGCGGCGGGGAAGAAGTCGATTGGACCCTGTCCTGTCTGTTTGATGCGATGGGCGCCATGTCCAGCAAATATAACGACACCCCCACCACCGCATCGCGCACCTTTGACGCCACCCGCGATGGGTTCGTCATCGGCGGCGGCGGCGGCATGCTGGTTCTGGAAGAGCTGGAGCACGCCAAAGCCCGCGGTGCCAAAATCTATGCCGAGGTGACAGGCTATGGCGCCACATCCGATGGGCATGACATGGTCGCCCCCTCCGGTGAAGGCGGCGAACGGTCGATGCGTCAGGCGCTGTCCACCATCGGTGATCGCACTGTGAATTACATCAACGCCCATGGCACATCCACCCCCGCCGGTGATGTGACCGAAGTCGAAGCCGTGCGCCGCGTCTTTGGCGAAGGCAACACCCCGCCGATTGCATCGACCAAATCGCTGACCGGGCATTCCCTTGGGGCCGCGGGCGTGCATGAAGCCATCTATTCGCTGCTGATGATGCAGGGCAATTTCATCGCCGCCTCGGCCAATATTACCGAATTGGATCCCGCGATCCGCGCCGGCGAGATCGTGCAAGAGCTGCGCGAGGGCGTGGATTTAGACACCGTTATGTCCAACAGTTTCGGCTTTGGCGGCACAAACGCCACCTTGGTCATGAGCAAGTATCACGGGTAAAAACAGGAGCAATCACCATGGGAGCAATGCAGGGCAAACGCGGCCTGATTATGGGCGTCGCCAATGAACGATCAATCGCCTGGGGCATTGCCAAAGCCATGGCCGATGCCGGGGCTGAATTGGCCTTTACCTATCAGGGTGAGGCCTTTGGTAAACGGTTAGAGCCGCTTGCCGCCTCGGTCGGGTCGGATTTCATGGTGGATGTCGATGTCACCGATGATGCGTCACTGGATGCCGCCTTTGCCCAGCTGGGCGTGCGCTGGCCGACGATTGATTTTGTGGTCCATGCGATTGCCTATTCCGACAAAAACGAATTGACGGGGCGGTTCTTGGACACCAGCCGGGCAAATTTCAAAAACTCGCTGGATATTTCGGCCTATTCCTTTATCGAGGTGGCCCGCCGCGCGCACCCATTGATGAAAGATAACGGCGGCTGCCTGTTGACCCTGACCTATCAGGGGTCCAACCGCGTCACGCCGTTTTACAATGTCATGGGTGTGGCCAAGGCCGCGCTTGAGGCGACGACCCGTTATCTGGCCAATGATCTGGGGCCTGAAGGCATCCGCGTTAATGCCATCAGCCCGGGGCCGATGAAAACTCTGGCGGGGGCCGCGATTGGTGGGGCGCGCAAAACCTATAAGCACACGGATCAAAACGCCCCTCTGCGCAGCAATGCCACACTCGAGGCGGTCGGCGGCACCGCGGTCTATTTGGCATCGGATGCGGGGGCCTGCACAACGGGTGAAATTATCCGCGTTGACGGGGGTTACCATATTCTGGGCATGCCGCAGCCAGAAAACCTGTAAACGGACGCCCGCGCGGGCTTTACAAATATATATTCCTTTGGTTGAATGTAACATGTCAATCAAAGGATTATATCCCATGTTTACCCGTGCGTTTTCCGGTTTCATTTTGGCGGCCATTACCACAGCGGCGCTGGCCAGCGAAGACATACCAGACCAGTATCCCCAATCTGAACTGTATTCAAAACCGGTCGAGGTGACCCCCGGCATCTTTACTGCCATCGGGGCAACGGCGCCCCCGACCTATGAAAATTCGGGCCATAATAATAACTTGTCGTTTATTGTGACCGGTGATGGGGTGATTGTGATCAACGGCGGGGCCTCGGTCCGGCTGGCGCGGGCGCTGCATGATGAAATCCGCGTTGTGACGGATCAGCCCGTTAAATTGGTGATCAATGAAAACGGCCAGGGCCACGCGGTTTTGGGCAATGCCTATTGGGCCGATCAGGGCGTTGATATTTTGGCACATGACGATGCCATTCATGAGCTGAAAGAAAACGGGGATTTCATCCTGCAAGGGATGGAGCGGTACAACCGCGACAAAGCCAAAGGCACGCGCGTTGTCATTCCAAACCTGTCCTTCAGTGATCAATATGACATTCAAATGGGCGATATGTCGATCCAAGTTCTGCATTTGGGACCAGCGCATGGGCCCGGCGACACACAGGTTTGGATTCCTGATCTGTCAATGATGATCGCCGGCGATATCGCCTTTCACGAACGCATGCTGCCCATTTTTGCCGACACTTGCACCAGTTGCTGGCTGGACACATGGGAAAATGGGTTCGAGCCATTAAACCCCACCTATGTCATCCCCGGGCATGGCCACCCAACCAATCTGGATCAGGTGCGGCGCTACACCTATGATTATCTGGTGGATCTGCGCAACAAAATAGGCGCGCATATTGATGCGGGCGGCGATTTGGCTGGTGCCTATTATGTCAACCAAGAGCGTTGGCGCAATTTGGACACGTTTGAGGAGCTGGCCACCAAAAACGCCGGCCGCGTTTATGAAGAAATGGAATGGGAATGACCCTGCGGCATTGGATTGACCTGCCCCCATTGTGGCTGATCGCAGCGTTGGCAATCGCCAAATATCAATCCACCTATGCCTCGCTGGGCCTTGGGTTTGGTCCCGTTTGGGCGGATTTGGCCGGGGGGTTGTTGGTTGGGGGCGGTGTTTTGTTGATGGCACTGGCGGTTTATGAAATGCGCCGCCAACAGACCCCCATTCTGCCCCACCAAAATGCGATCCATTTGGTTCAATCGGGCATATTTTCACGCAGCCGCAACCCCATCTATTTGGGGGATGTGATGGTGCTGGCTGGGTTTATTCTGGCGTGGGATGCAGTGCTGTCGCTGCCGATGATTCCGCTGTTTCTGTGGGTGCTGGAACGCCGCTTTGTCATCCCCGAGGAGGATCGGCTTCGCAGAAAATTCCGGGCGGATTTTGCACGCTATTGCGAAAAAACCCGCCGCTGGATTTAAATGCAGGCAGTGCCCCCTACACAGGGGCCTCCGTTTAATGAACCAGGGACCCTTCGTCCACGTCTGGGCCTGTGTCATCATCCTGATCAGCCGCGTCTGCCGCAGTGGCACTGGTGGAGTCATTCAATTTAATGCCCAGATTTTGCAGTGAATGCAAATGCAGATAGCACAGCTCGATCTCATCCGAACGGAACATGTCCTGCAAGGTGGCATCGTCAATCGCCTTGAATTTTTGGCGATTAATCACCTTGAACCCAACCAGACGGCTTGTTTCACCATCCTTGGCGGATGCGTTCAATGTTGCCGGCTCTAGAACATCCAGCGCTTCAAGCCGTTTGCAAAACGCTTGGGTGACAATATGTTGGCGCTGAAATTGCGTCACAAAATCAAGCATATTTTCCAAATATTGCGTGCGATTCCCATCGGCGTCAAACAAACGCTCCCCACGGCCATCGCGGTTGACGCCGGCGAATGTTTCATCAATGCACAATGTCATACGATCATCATCGCCGCGTGCAAATATAAACGGATAGCGGCGGAAAAACGCAGGCACATACCGGCCAGTCCATTTTGCGTCGGCGTTCAGGTATAGGTTTTCGTTTGGTTTAATGCCGGTTAATGCCAGCGGCATTAAATCATCCCCCTCGCCCGCAAAGACAATGGCCATATCCTGCGCAGCCGATGGAAATTCCGCGGCCAAAATCGGCACAGAATTCATGTGACGCGCGAACTCCAGACCCGTCACAGGCTTGATCGACACATCCTGATGCAGGTTGGAATTAATTGGCGCGACTGTTTCGTACATTTTCGTAATTTCAGACATGACACCCTTTTATCTCACTATGTGGCCATAACCGATCCACATTATCAAAAAATTACCCAGCATTGCCATGGCAATACACATTATCAGGCCACAATGGGCCATATCAAACCCATAAAGCCAAACCGTTAATGAGAGTTAAAGATGCACATCCATCATCACAAAAATTTTGGAGGCGAGTACCGGAATCGTAAAAGAAAAAACTAAGCACTGAAATTAAAGGATTTTATTGCTTGCGTAGGTCCCT
>JALQTR010000028.1 GCA_023260835.1 Paracoccaceae bacterium | reverse complement strand
TGCAATTCGTTGACAACCGCCTGAACGCGGCTGCCGCGCATACCAACGCAGGCCCCCACAGGATCGATCGACCCATCGGTTGTCAGAACAGCGATTTTCGCGCGGCTGCCAGGATCGCGGGCCACGGCCTTGATCTGAATGATGCCTTCGTAAATTTCTGGCACTTCCATTTTAAACAGCTCGGCCATAAATTCCGGCGCTGTGCGCGACAAGAAAATCTGCGGGCCACGCGCTTCGCGGCGCACATCTTTCACATAGGCGCGGATACGATCACCAATGCGGTATGCCTCGCGGCCGATTTTTTCGTTGCGACGCAGGATTGCCTCGCCCGCGCCCAAATCGACGATGACATTGCCGTATTCTTCGCGCTTGACCACGCCATTGATGATAGTGCCGTTGCGGTCTTTGAATTCTTCGTATTGGCGGTCACGCTCGGCTTCGCGCACTTTTTGCAAAATCACCTGTTTGGCGCTTTGTGCGGCGATACGGCCCAATTCCACTGGGGGAATTTCTTCCACAAATGTGTCACCTACCGCGGGGGCGTCCATATATTGGCGCGCCTGTTCAACGGTCATTTCCGCCTGATAATTTTCCAGCAGATCATCCTCGACCACAGTGCGCACGCGGGTGAAGGTGGCGCGGCCAGTTTTGCGGTCGATCGACACGCGAATGTCCATTTCGCTGCCGTAGCGGCTTTTGGCCGCCCGGGCGAGCGATTCTGCCATCGCTTCGACCACCAAACCGGGGTCGATCATTTTTTCACGCGCAACCGCTTCGGCGGTTTGCAGCAATTCCAATTGGTTTGCAGAGGTGATTGCCATTATTTTCACTCCTCATCAGGGGTGTCATCACCCGCTATGGTTTCAATCTCATCAAAATCGGCTTCATTGATCTGCCCCACCGCCTTGCGTGCGCGCAGCATTTCACGGATCAGATCATCAGTTAGGACCAGCTTGGCCTCGGCCAGCCAATCAAATTGCAGCCCGATGGTGCCTTCATCAATATTGATCAGCACCTCGGTTCCTTCGACCCCAGCCAATGTGCCGCGAAAACGGCGGCGGCCATCGATCAGGTCCTGGGTTTCCAGTTTCGCTTCATAGCCTTCATAGGCATCGAAATCCGCAAGCCGCGTCAACGGGCGGTCGATGCCGGGGCTGGAGACCTCAAGCGTGTAGGCCTGAGTGATCGGATCCTCGACATCCAAAACCGCACTGACGGCTGTGGAAATTTCGGCACAATCGTCAACTTCGATCCCGCCATTTGGGCGGTCAGCCATAATTTCCAGCGTCGTGTCATTGCCGGTTTTCAGCCGCAACCGCACCAGTTCAAACCCCATGTCTTCGATCACGGGGGTGATGATCTGCGCGATGCGCTGATCCATGGCGGTTTTGGCAATCAACGTATTTACCATTGCCAGTCTAATTCCTTTTGGCACAAAAAAACGGGCGCGCGGCCCGTTCGAAATTTCCGGTGGGCTGTTCGGGAACCCCCGACCAGCGCCGCTGTTAACTGCCGTTTACGCCTGTTTGGCGCAGATTGCAAGGGCGAATCGGGGGGCGTTCTGCCTGTGCCCCAATATCACCCGCACCATGTTTGCGCTTTGGTGCGCATGGCGGCGGCGAACAGTGTCACATCAATGCCGACGGCCACGAAATTAGCGCCGTTTGCAATGTGGGTGGGGGTTTGTGCATCTTCTGTCGACAGGATCCCTGCGCCCTTGCCCGCGGCGCGGCTGCGGCGCAGGATATCGGCAATCACGGCCTGCACCTGTGGGGCGTCCGGATTGCCCGGATAGCCCATATCCGCCGATAAATCCGCCGGACCCACAAACACCCCATCAACACCGTCAACGGCCAAAATATCATCCAAGTTATCCACGCCTTTGGTGGTTTCCACCTGCACGATCAGGCACATCTGATCATTCGCAGTGGCGGCATAATCGGTGATGCCTGAAAATTGCGATGCGCGCGCCAGTGCCGCGCCCATGCCGCGGATGCCCTGCGGGGCGTATCGCATTGCACGCACCAAATGCGCCGCCTGTTCGCCAGTTTCCACCATCGGAATCATCAGGGTTTGCGCGCCAATATCCAGCGCCTGTTTGATCAACCAATCCTCGCCCATGGGCAGTCGGACTACCAAATCGGGGCCAAGCCCTTCCAGCACTTGCAGCTGCGCCATAAGTGAACGGATGTCATTGGGGGCGTGTTCGCCATCCACCAGCAGCCAATCAAACCCCGCGCGACCAACCAGTTCCGCCATATAAGGATCGGCAACCCCCAGCCATGACCCAAAACGGGGCGTGCCAGATTGCAGGGCCTGTTTGAAATGATTGATGGGGGTGGGCATTGCGGCCTCCTGTCATGTCACGCGCGGCGATTTTCACGCCACAGGATAATTGCCCCAGCGGCAAAAATAAACAAGACGCCCGGCAGTAATTTATCGAGTGGCAATTCCCCAAAGAAAACCCAGCCCATTAGGAAAGATGAAATAATCCCGAAATAACTGAACGGGGCCAGCGCCGATGGCGGCGCCATGCGGAACGACAAGGTCAACAGCAGCACCCCGCAGCCACCCACCGTGGCCATGGCCAAGATCAGCCCCAAATCTGCAACCGATGTGATGGCTGTGAAATCACCAAAGACCAGCGCCAAGACAAATGCCCCAACTGCCGCCCCGATGGATGAGTAAAGATAAAGCAGCGCAGAGGACACATCCGGGCCAAATTTGCGCGCTGTAATCATCGACACCGCATAACACAGCGCCGCAAAAACCGGCATCACCGCATAGGCGGAAAATGCATCACTGCCCGGGCGCAAAATCCACATTGCACCCAGAAACCCAAGCCCCAGCGCAAACCAGCGCCATGGCCCCACTCGTTCCCCCAAAAACACAATGGACAGCAACACAACAAACAAACTGCTGGTTTGCCCCAATGCCGATACCGTCGCCAATTCCATATGCCCCAACGCAGCATAAAAAAACAGCTGCGCCAAGGCGACAACCCCGCCACGCGCAAAGGCCAATCGCCATTGCGGGATCACCAGTTTGCGCAAATCCAGCCGCAATTCGCGTGTATAAAGTAAAAACAAAAGCGATGGGAAAATCCCGAAAATATTTCGATAGGTCGACAGTTCCGACGCCGCATAGCGCGCCAGAAGCATCCGTACCAACACAGCCATCAAGTCAAAGCAGACAAAGGCCAGCAAAGTCAGAAGCACAGCACGCACCAAAGGTGCAGCGGCACGTGGGGGAAATTGTTCAGGCACGGCGGGGATACATCCACATAAAAGACACCCGAACACTAGGGCCGCAGCCATCACATAGCAACGGCCCAAACCATTTAAAGTGCAGCATAATGTTAAGTTAATTTTTAATGAACGGCACCACGAGGGCGCAGGCTGCGCCGTGAAATGGTTTTGAAAATCGCCGCCAGCATTCGTTTGATGCATGGATCGGCGGCTTTCATATCCTCTTCAAACTCTTCTTTTTCGACCACAACAACCCGTGTTGATCCAAAGGCAACCAGATCACCTTTCAGCGCGGTGCCTTCCAAATATTCGGACAAGCCAACCAGCATTTTGGGCCCATATTGGGCGATCACATTGCGTTTTTTGTCCATCAGCTGCAAACGGCCGGATCGAATGTAATAAAACGATTCCAGCTTGGCACGGTCTAGGGCCAACAGCTCATTCGTTTGAAACTGGCGTATTTCCATCAGGACCACCGACCGGGCGCTTCAAAATCCAGCTTCCGCAGCAAACTGGCAATCATGCGCATTGTGAAGGACTTTTCCATATGCTTAATCTGCTCTGATTTTGAGATCACTTCAACAGTTGTTTTGCCCAAAGCCACAGCTTGTTTTGTGTAATCGCGCCCAAGCATGGTGTCGAATGCGCCCACCACCTCGCCTGCGTTGAAAATGTCCTCTTGCCCGTCAGAGGTCACTTTGATCCGTCCCTCGACAATAACGAAGACCGCCTCGGCAGGGTAACCTGCGGCGTAAAGCGTCTCGCCATCAACAAGGTGCCGGTACAGCGCCATTTTTCGTCCTTCATATCCATTCGGCCCGCGCAGGTTTACCCTGTTCAGGCCAAAATAAGACCCCATAAATTCAAATACGCGAAATTATGGGGTCTTGTGAAGAGGATAAAGGCCTGATCGACTATTAGCCGTCGAAATCAACCATTTCCATCAGCTGCAATGCAGCGGGGCGCGATTTGGCAATGGACATCAAATCCAACCCATCGGCTGTAAAGCTGCCCCAGCTTTTGACCAAAGGGTCGGCTTCGGTATTCGGGGCGATTGGGTATTCAAAATTCACCTCGGCATAGATTTTTTGCGCCGCTGGTGTGCTGAGAAATTCGATAAACCGCTTTGCTGATTCGGCATTGGGGGCGTATTTCGTCATCGCAACGCCGGACAGGTTCACATGGGTGCCACCCATTTCAAAGACAGGGAAGTCAAGCCGCACCGCATCCGCCCATGCCTGTTGTTCCGGATCGGCCAGCATCTGCCCCATGTAATAGGTGTTACCCAAACTGATATCGCATTCACCGGCCCAAATCGCCTTGACCTGCGCGCGGTCGTTGCCCTGGGGGCGACGGGCCAGATTGGCTTTCACCCCTTCGGCCCAGACGCGCGCTGCGTCAACCCCGTGGTGTTCAATCATCGCCGCCGTCAGCGCCAGGTTATAGGGGTGCGTGCCCGACCGGGTGCAAATGCGGCCTTGCCATTTTGGATCGGCCAAATCCTCATAGGTGGTGATTTCATCCGCCGCCACGCGGGTCTTGCTGGCATAAACAACGCGCGCGCGCGACGTCAGCCCCCACCAATGCCCAGCTGGATCATGATATTGCGCTGGCACATTTTGTTGCAATACGTCGCTGGTGATTGGTTGCGTCAGGCCCGCATTGACCAAGGCCGCCAAACGCGACACATCGGTTGTTAAAACCACATCCGCAGGGGTGCGATCCCCTTCGGCGCGCAGCCGTTCAATCATGCCTTTGGACAAAAACGCCACATTCACATCAATGCCGGTGTCTTTGGTAAACGCATCGGTCAGCGGTTTAATCAGTTCAGGCTGGCGATAGGAATAAACATTCACCTCTGCCGCCATAACAGGCGCCGCCAAGAGCGCCGCAGCGAGTGATGTTAGAAGTCGAGAAACCATAGATGCACCTTTATAGGTTTGGGGTGGATTGCCCAATTCGATACCTGATTGTTTTTGTCAGGTCAATACCTGATAATTTTTATCGGATTATTTATTCCCTGCCTTTTCTTGCGTTTTAGCGGCTTGCCACAGGGCCTCCATCTCATCCAATGATGCCGCAGCGATATCAGCCCCTTGGCTGTGCAACGTGGTTTCAATATATCCAAACCGGCGGGTGAATTTATCATTGGTGCCGCGCAACGCCGCTTCGGGGTCCACACCCAGATGGCGGGCGTAATTGGCCAGAACAAACAGCATATCGCCAATTTCATCGGCCACTGCAGCCTGATCCGCTGTGGCTTGGGCGGCGCGCAGCTCATGCGCCTCTTCCACCAGTTTGTCCAACACCTGATCCACCTGCGGCCAATCAAACCCCACCCGTGCCGCGCGTTTTTGCAATTTCAGCGCGCGCAACAACGCCGGCAACCCCAGCGCCACCCCATCCAGCACCCCTGATTGCGCCTTGCCGGCGCGTTCGGCGGCCTTGACCGCCTCCCAATCGCGGGTTTGCTGATCGGCGGATTTGTCGCGCGATTCATCCCCAAACACATGCGGGTGGCGCGATATCATTTTATCGCTGACGGATTGCACAACATCATCCAGGGTAAAATGCCCTGCCTCAGCCGCCATTTGGCTGTGGAACACCACCTGCAGCAATAAATCCCCCAATTCATCGCGCAATTCATCCCATGCGCCACGGGTGATGGCATCTACCACCTCATAGGCTTCTTCGATCGTATAGGGTGCGATGGATGCAAAATCCTGTTCAATATCCCACGGACAGCCCCGTTCGGGATCGCGCAGCCGCGCCATGATGGCCCGCAGGCGTGATAAATCCCCCGCTGGGGTGTAAAATTGACTGTCATCATTGGGGGCGGTCATTGGTGTGGCTCCTGTTTATGGGGTCTGCGCAGATTAGGGCGATCAGGCAACGCTTGCCAAGGGGCAGGCAAGGATTTAACGCTGGTTTATTGATTTGTTCCAAACAAAGGCTCGGCTATGGCACTGGAAGACGCAAAAACCCAAGTTGACACCGCCTTTACCCGCAGTGATCTGCGTGGCCCCAGCTTTGAAAACGCCTTCAGCGGGGCGCCGTCTTTTTTGCGCCGCAGATATACCAAAGACCTGACCGGGGTGGATTTGGCCATCACCGGCGTGGCCTTTGATCAGGCCGTGACCAACCGCACCGGCACGCGCCTTGGCCCGCGTGCGATACGTGAGGCATCCAGCCTGCAACCCTATGATCCGCCCTATGGCTGGGGCTATGACCCGCTGAGCGACCTTGCCATCGCAGATTATGGCGACATGGCCTTTGATTACGCGAAAACATCCGAATTTCCAGCGGCGCTGCGCGGGCATATCGCCGGGATCTTGGCCGCAGGGGCGGGCAGCATCACCTTGGGCGGGGATCATTACATCACCTATCCCATCTTGCAGGCCTATGCGGAAAAATTTGGGCCGCTGTCCTTGATCCATTTTGATGCGCACAGCGACACATGGCCCGATGATGATTATGACCGGATCGACCATGGCACCATGTTCTACAAGGCGATCAAACAGGGGCTGATTGATCCGGCGCGGTCGGTCAGCGTGGGTATTCGCACCCATAATGACATCACCATGGGCATGAACATCATCGACGCACGCAGCGTGCATTTGGACGGGCCGGTGAAAACCGCGCAGCGCATTCGCGGCATTGTGCAAGATGCGCCTTGTTACGTAACCTTTGACATTGATTGTTTGGACCCCGCCTTTGCCCCCGGCACTGGCACCCCCGTTTGGGGTGGCCTGACATCGGCGCAGGCCGCCATCATTCTGCGCGATCTGGCGGGGATCAACATAAAAGGCGGTGATGTGGTCGAGGTCTCGCCCCCATTCGACACCACAGGCGCCACCGCCATCGCCGGCGCCCATGTGGCAACCGAACTGATTTGCCTGTGGGGGTGGAACCATCTGGGCAAGGGCTGATCGCCTAGCGCAACAGCCCTTCCAGATTATAACCGCGGAATTCTTTGACGGTGCTGAGGCTCATCAAGCTTTTCATTTGCTGCACCGATGGAATTTGCGACAGGCGGTTGCGATAGATATCTTCGAAATCTTCGGTGTCCCGCGCGGCCACGCGGATCAGGTAATCAAAATCCCCCGAAATCAGGTGGCATTCCAGAACATCGGGCAACCGTTCAATGGCGTGTTCAAAGGCGGTGATATCCTCTTTACGCTGCGATAGCAGCTTCACCTCGATAAACACCTGCAACCCCAGACCGATTTTGCGTCGGTTCAGCCGCGCCGCATAATGCGAGATCACCCCCGCGGCTTCCAAATTGCGCACCCGGCGGTGACAGGCCGACAGCGACAGCCCCACCTGTTCTGACAATCGCGCCATCGACGTCTGCCCCGCCGATTGCAATATGGAAAGAATACGCCATTCAATCCGGTCCATGCGAAAATTTCCCCATTATACATTATAAAGTATAAATTTTACCCATTAAGGCGATATTTTATCAAAGAATGCAAACTCTTTCGATCCGACCCGCCCTAGCCTGATGGGGCGCGTGGCTATGATCCATGTTGCTTTACAGGGAGAAAAACAAATGTCAGTGAAATTTGTCGTCGGGTTTGATGGCAGTGCGGCATCGCAAAATGCGCTTGATTTTGCAATTGCCCGCGCCAAGGCCCAAGGGGGGCGCGTGGTGGTGGCCCATGTATTAGAATGGTCCCCCTACAGCTTTCTTACCCCCCAAGAAATCGAAGAACGCCATGGTCGCCGCAGCCAGGAATTGGCCCGCGCCGAAGAAATGATCTTACTGCCCGCCGTGCAAAAAGCCACGGATGCAGGGGTCGAAACCGCAGGCGTTGTCCGGTATGGGCATATTGCGCAGACCCTTTGCAAGATATGCAAAGAAGAAGGCGCACATCAGATCGTTGTGGGCCGACATGGCCACAGCGAAATGGCAAGTCGTGTCTTTGGATCGGTTGCTGGATCATTGGTGCAAGTGGCCCCCGTGCCCTGCACAGTTGTGCCATAAGGGGGAACAGAGATGTTGAAATTTATGAAATATTCAGGGATCGCGGCCCTGTTGCCATTGGCAAACGCCGCACAGGCCCAAAGCCTTGAACAGGCGGTGAATGATGTCTTCGCCAGCTCGACCGGCTGGTTCGTGTCACTGATTTTTGCCACCCTTCCTGGAACCAACTTTCCTTGGATCGTCATGTGGTTGGTGGTGGCGGCGGCTGTGTTCAGCCTGTATTTCGCCTTTGTACAATTTCGCAATTTCCGTCACGCAATTGCATTGGTGCGCGGCGATTATTCCGATCCCAATGACGCGGGCGAGGTCAGCCATTTTCAGGCGCTTGCCACCGCATTGTCCGGTACCGTGGGTCTGGGCAATATCGCAGGTGTTGCCGTGGCCGTGGGCATTGGCGGCGCCGGGGCGACATTCTGGATGATCTTGGCGGGTCTTTTGGGAATGGCCACGAAATTCACCGAATGTACGCTGGGTGTGAAATACCGCAATGAATATGAAGATGGCACCGTATCGGGCGGCCCGATGTATTACCTGACAAAAGGTTTTGCTGAACGCGGCCTGCCTGGTGGGAAAATTCTGGCCGTGCTGTTTGCGGTCTTCTGTATTCTGGGGTCCTTTGGCGGCGGGAATATGTTCCAGGCCAATCAGGCGCATGGCGCGCTGGTTGGCGTCATGGGCGATTTTTCCGGCCTGATCACTGGGGTGGTTTTTGCAGCCGTTGTGTTTTTGGTCATCGCAGGTGGGGTTCAATCCATCGCCCGGGTGACCGAAAAAATCGTTCCCTTTATGGCTGTCCTTTATGTTGGTACGGCGTTGATCATCATCTTGATGAATATCGACATGATCGGCTGGGCCTTTGGTCAGATCTTTGCTGGGGCCTTCACAGGGCTGGGCGTTGCGGGCGGCGTGGTTGGCGCGCTGATCCAAGGGTTCAAACGGGCCGCGTTTTCGAACGAAGCGGGGGTTGGGTCTGCCGCCATCGCCCATTCGGCAGTGCGCACCAATGAACCCATCACCGAGGGCTTTGTGTCCTTGCTGGAGCCCTTCATCGACACCGTGGTGATCTGCACCATGACCGCGCTGGTGATTATCATCACCCAGCAAATGATCGTCGACCCAACGACCGGCAATTACATGATCGAGGGTGGCAAAATCGCCACTGTTGGCGGCACCAGCGGTGTGGCCTTGACGCAAGCCGCCTTTGGATCGGCCTTTGGCTTTGCGCCAACGATACTGGCCATTGCCGTTGTGTTATTTGCCTTTTCCACCATGATCAGCTGGTCCTATTATGGGCTAAAGGCCTGGACCTTCCTGTTCGGCGAAGGGCGGACAACCGAATTGGTGTTCAAAACCCTGTTCTGTTTGCTGATCATTGTTGGTTCAGCCTCCAGCCTGGGGCCAGTCATCGACTTTTCCGATGCCGCATTGTTTGCCATGGCTGTCGTCAACATCATCGGTCTGTATTTCCTGATGCCAATCGTCAAACGTGAATTGGACAGCTATGTCAGTCGGCTGAAATCTGGACAGATTAAAAAGTTCAACTGATAAAAACAGCAAAGGCCGGGCGCATTGCCCGGCCTTTTCATTTTACCATCAGATGACGCTGTTATGCATCCGTGTCTGTGGCTGCAGGGGCGGCCACTGCATCGGCGTCCACACGGGGCTTTCGCGGTGCGCGCGGTTTGCGCGGTTTCTTTTCGGGCGCGGGGGCATCGGCGGCGGCTTCCGTGCTTTCTGGCGTTGCAACCAAATCGCTTTGGCTGCTCTGATCGGCGCCTTCGTCCACGGCAAAGCTGTCATCATTGGCCGCTGCATCTGCCTGTGCCGCCTCACGCTCGGCGCGTTCGCGGTCGCGTTCGGCCTGACGTTCGCGGTTCAGCTTTTCCAGCTCTTCGCGGCGGGCATCCTGTTCGCGCTGCGCTTCAGCCAAAAGGCGCAGATAATGTTCCGCGTGCTGCTGAAAGTTTTCAGCCGCCACACGGTCATTGGCCAACTGCGCATCGCGCGCCAACTGATTATATTTTTCAATGATCTGCTGCGGCGTGCCGCGCACCTTACCTTCAGGCCCCGAGCTGTCGAAGACACGGTTGATCACATTACCAACAGAAGAGCGGTTCCGGTTCGCCTTTGTCCGCGCGCGTGATTTAGATGATCTCATGAAGCTGTTTTCCGAAAAAAGTTAATGTTGCTTATGCCGCGCATCCGTTTGATGCGCCAAATTGCCGACCCAAGCGGCGAATGACTGTAAAAGGCTGACGCGCTGCGTTGGCGATACTGTGGCCCCGCTTGCGTTAAATGGGCAATAACCATGTCAGGCGGGGGCTGGCAAGGCAAAAACGCCCAAAATTGGCCGCAAACCCCATATTTTTGCCACCTAAAGGGGGTTTTGCCCCATCACAACCCGATCGCGCCCATCAAAATCTGGCAAAACCTGCACCGCGACAAAGCCAGATTTTTGCAGCATTCCCGATACAGCAGCCCCTTGGCTGGGCCCAATTTCGAAAAAAATATGCCCGCCGGGGCGCAAAAACGCATGCGCCTGCGCGGTGATGGCGCGATAGGCAGACAGGCCGTCGCCCTCATCCGTCAGGGCCATACGCGGTTCATAAGACAATTCTGGCGCAAGGGCCGGCATTTCATCCAGCGCAATATAGGGCGGGTTGGCCACAATCAGATCAAACTGATCTTCGCCAACTGGATCGAACCAACTGCCCTGTAAAATCTGCATCCGATCCACCACCGACAACAGGCGGGCATTTTGTGCGGCAATGGCGCAGGCATCCGCGGATAAATCCACCCCAACACCGGTGGCATCAGGCCGTTCAGCCAACAATGTCAATGCAATCGCCCCGCTGCCCAATCCCAAATCAAGCAGCCGCGTAAAGGGCTGCGCCAGTGCCGCTGTGATCAGCACCTCTGTTTCTGGGCGCGGGTCCAAAGCGGCGCCGCTTATGGCGAAATCACGCCCATAAAAGGCGCGCCGTCCAATGATATGCGACACCGGCACGCGCTGCATGCGCTGCGCTAATGCGGCATCAAATCGGGTCTGATGATCGGCGGGAATGGGATCGGGACCAATTAAAATGATGCGCGATGGATCCACCTCCGCGGCAAAGGCCAGCAGGCGCCGCGCATCCCCGGGCGCATCCGGCACATCCGCTGCGGCCAGAATTCGCGCCCCCGCGGCCAATGCCTTCGCATAGGTCATTGTGCCATCTGCGCCAGCGCCGTGGCCTGCGCATCAGAAATCAGCGCGTCAATCACTTCGGTCAAATCCCCCGCCAGAATTTGATCCAATTTATACAGCGTCAGGTTGATCCGATGATCCGTCAGCCGACCTTGCGGGAAGTTATAGGTGCGGATCCGTTCAGACCGATCACCCGATCCAACCTGCGACTTGCGGTCGGCACTACGTTCGGCGTGGCTGCGGGCGCGCTCGGCCTCGTACAGGCGGGCGCGCAAGACCTGCATTGCAATTTCGCGGTTGCGGTGCTGGGATTTTTCCGAACTGGTGACAACAATCCCAGTGGGAAGGTGGGTAATCCGTACCGCAGAATCGGTGGTGTTGACGTGCTGCCCGCCCGCGCCAGAGGACCGCATCGTATCAATCCGAATATCGCCGGGATCAATCGCCACATCCACCTCTTCGGCTTCGGGTAAAACGGCCACGGTGGCAGCAGAAGTATGCACGCGGCCGCCGCTTTCGGTTTCGGGAACCCGCTGCACACGGTGAACCCCTGATTCAAATTTCAGCCGAGCAAAGACATTATCGCCCTTAATGTTGGCGACCAATTCCTTGATCCCACCCAATTCAGATTGCTGCATTTCAATAATATCAAATTGCCAACCTTGGGTTTCGGCAAATCGCTGATACATCCGCAGCAAATCCCCCGCGAACAGCGCCGCCTCATCCCCGCCGGTGCCGGGGCGAATTTCGATCATCGCGGAACGGGCATCGGCCTCATCCTTGGGCAGAAGGGCGATTTGCAGATCTTTTTCGGCCTGTGGCAATTGCGGGCGCAATTGGGCCAATTCATCTTCTGCCAAATCCGCCATTTCCGGATCGGCGCGCATGGCTTCGCAATCTTTGATCTGTGCGCATAGCGCGCGATAGGCGGTGATTTGATCCACCACAGGGCGCAGCGCGGAATAATCGCGCCCAAGCCGCGCAATATCCGCCCCGTCAGCGCCGGCGTTTAGCTGCGCCTCGAGGTACTGAAACTGCGCAATGATCTGATCAAGTTTTTCGTTTGGAACCATGGCTGTCCATCGCCCATCCACCCGCGCCCGTCAAGAGGGGCCACAGGGCGCCGCATTAAATTGGCAGGCCCGCACCCACCAATCGGGGTGCGCCGATGCAATATCGTCGGCCGCCGCAGCCGCCTGTTGCGCATTGGCGTAAAGCCCAAAACAGGTGGCCCCACTGCCAGACATCCGCCCCAACAGACAGCCTGGGCCGTCCGCGATCACATCCAAACATGTCGCAATCACAGGGGCCAAGGCAATGGCCGGCGCCTGCAAATCATTGCGCGCATTGCGCAGCCAATCCAACCATACGGCAGGGTCCCGCGTTTGCGGCAGGTCAGTCATTGCAGGATTATCGGGTCGCTGAAGCGCCGAAAACACCGATGGCGTTGACAATCGCGCCCCAGGGTTCACCATCACCGCATGAAAGCTGGGGCAGTTTGCAATGGGCTGTATCTGCTCGCCAATACCCTGCATCACGGCTGCCTGCCCCAAAACGCAAACCGGCACATCCGCGCCAAGCTGCGCTTGCGCTGTCAGATCGGTGGGGGTTCCTGTCAGGTTTGTCATGGCGCGGATCACCGCCGCCGCATCGGCAGACCCGCCGCCGATCCCTGCCTCAGCAGGCAGGTGTTTTTCCAAACTGATCGATGCAGGACGGGCAAACAATGCCGCTGCGCGCCACGCCAAATTGCGATGATCCATCGGCACACCAGCCGCCATTGGCCCCGTGACGTTCAGCGCCATCTGATCGGCCAATTCGACCCGCAAGGTATCGCCGAAATCTGCAAAAACCACCAAAGACTGCAACAGATGATACCCATCCGCGCGGCGGCCCGTCACGTGCAATGACAGATTAATTTTGGCCGGGGCCAGTTGCTGCTGGATCATGGCCGCGCCTTTGGCGCAGGGATCTTTTGAACCACTGGTTTTGGTGCCAGTTCTGCACGTTGCCCATACTGCAACTTATCCCGCAGATTGTCCGGACTAACCTCGTTCAAATCCGTTTCATCGGTGATAAAGCTAAGCGCGCGGCGCCAATGAAAATGGGCCTCGCGTTTGCGGCCCACGGCCCAAAGGATATCGCCCAGATGATCATTGATCACCGGATCCGTGGGCAGGATTTCGGCCGCTTTTTCCATATAGGCCACGGCAGCATCTGCCTGCCCCAACCGATACAGACCCCACGCCAAACTGTCCAAGATATAGCCATTATTGGGGGCCAAATTCACAGCCTTTCGGATCAGATCCAAAGCTTCATCCAGATTTTGATCTTGGATGATCAACGAATACCCCAGATAATTCAGCGCATGGGCATTTTGCGGAAATAATCCAATCGCCTTGCGCAGATCCTGTTCCGCATCCCCCCATTGCCCCGCGCGTTCGCGCGCAATACCCCGCACGTAATAGGCATACCACGCCCGACCATCATCTGCCGATTGCAATGATACCGCCAGATTATAGGCCGAAATCGCATCGGCAAACCGATTTTCACGGCGCAGTAAATCGCCCTTGGCCAGCCATAGCTGCGCATTTTGGGCAAAATCAATCGTCAACCCATCATAGGCTTGCAAGGCCCCATCGATATCATCTGCGGCGATCAGGGCCTCGATCCGGCCCAATTCCGCCTGAAAAAACGATGGGTGCTGACGTGGAACTTTGGCAAAACTTTCAGCAGCCCGCAGGGGGCTGTCCATTTTCAGCAAGATATCTGCCTGCACCAACTGCGCGTCCGTCAGATCAGGGCGGATGTGCAGCGCCGCATTGGCAAACCCCAATGCCAATTCACCGGCATCTTCATCGGCCAGCGCGGCGGCGATGGTGAAGAACACCTCGGCCATGGCATCGCGGGGGGATCCCAACATGGTAAATTCTGGGCGCGCACCGGATTGCAAATCGCGGATGAACGCCTGCCCGACCGGTGTGCCACCCAGCCACTGTGATGCGAAATCCAACGCGGCATTGCCCTGCCCGTTGGCCGATAGGATCTGCGCCTTTGCCAAGGCCGCGCGCGGATCACGGACGATATTGCCCCCATCGGTATTGTCCAGAACCTGCAACGCGGCATCATAATCCCCATCCAGCGCATGAAGATAGGCCAAATGCAGCTGGGATATTTGCGCAACCGCCGGATCGGTGGCTGGGCGCGCCAATGCCGTGCGGGCCGCCTGCACCTCGCCCATGCCATAAAGCGCCCATGCCCCAACCAAATGGTTGATCAGGCTGCCAACACCCTTGCCATCATTGATGCGCGCCTCGATCTGGGTGAAGTCTGGTTTTGCGGCCAGACTAGCCAAAATGGCAATGCGCGCAGATTGCGAAACGGCACCTTGCGCCTCTAGAACCTTGCCAACGGTGGCTGCGCGATCGAATTGCCCCAGCGCCACATAGGCCTGCACCAAGGACGCCAGGATTTGCACATTTTGCGGATCTTTGGACAAGGCGCGCGCATGAAATTCAGCCAAAGCGCCAAAATCACCCTGAACACCGGCCACACGCCCCGCCAGATATGGCCCCGCATAATCGGCGGATTGCACCAGGGCAGGCAGGGCCGCAGCAAGCATCATCCCAACCACAGATCGGCGAACCCATTGAATTAACGTCTGCCCCATACCACGCGCCCTTTGATCATAACCTTGTGCCATAGTGCCAAGCTTCTGCACAAAGTGCAACGCCGCCATGGCCGGCAAACGCCCCCCGATCCAGCCTAAACACCAAGGATTTTTATAAATTTTCGCACGCCTGTGCCCAAACGAAAACCGCCCAGAGCGATGCTCTGGGCGGGTGTCATTTACATATTGGGATAGTTTGGCCCATCCCCACCTTGCGGGGTGACCCAAGTGATGTTCTGGCTGGGGTCTTTGATGTCGCAGGTTTTGCAGTGAACGCAGTTTTGGAAGTTCACGACAAAGCGCGGATCGCTGCCCTCTTCGCGCACCACCTCATAGACGCCGGCAGGGCAATAGCGCTGCGCCGGTTCATCATATTTAGGCAGGTTGACCGAAATCGGCAGGTTGGGATCGGTCAGGCGCAGATGCGCGGGCTGGCTTTCTTCGTGGTTGGTCATTGAAAAGCTGACGTTGGTCAGGCGGTCAAAGCTGATCTTGCCATCGGGTTTTGGATAATCAATCGGTTTGTGCTGATCCGCAGGTTCTGTGGCTGCCGCATCGGTTTTGCCATGACCCAAGGTGCCGAACAGTGAAAAGCCCAATGTGTTGGTCCACATATCAAACCCACCCAAGGCCAAGCTGGGCAACATGCCCCATTTTGACCACATGGGTTTTACGTTGCGCACTTTTTTCAGGTCCTTGCCGATGGCGCCAGTGCGCACTTCGGTTTCATAGGCAGTCAGCTCATCACTGGAGCGGCCGGCCTGAATGGCGTCATACGCGGCTTCGGCGGCGGCTTTACCCGACAGCATGGCGTTATGGTTGCCCTTGATGCGTGGCACGTTCACCATGCCCACCGAACAACCCAGCAGCGCCACACCAGGAGCCACCATTTTTGGCATCGACTGATAGCCGCCTTCGGAAATGGCCCGCGCGCCATAGGCCACGCGTTTGCCACCCTTCAGCAGGTCCGCCACCATCGGATGATGCTTGAAGCGCTGGAATTCCATATATGGGAACAAATGTGGGTTTTTGTAATTCAGGTGAACCACGAACCCAACATAGACCTGATTGTTTTCCAGATGATAGATAAAGGACCCACCACCGGCATTGCCACCCAAGGGCCAGCCCATGGTGTGAGTCACAGTGCCTTCGCGATGTTTGGCAGGGTCGATTTCCCAGATTTCTTTCATGCCGATACCAAATTTCTGCGGCTCTTTTCCGGCCTGCAGGTCGTATTTGGCAATGACCTCTTTGGCCAAAGACCCACGTACGCCTTCGGACAAGAAGACATATTTACCCGACAGGATCATCCCGGGTTCATAGGCGTCACCAGGGGTGCCATCTGGGTTTTTGCCAAATTCACCCGCGACCACGCCGCGCACTTCGCCATTTTCGCCATAAACCAGTTCAGAACAGGCCATGCCGGGGAAAATTTCAACGCCCATTGCCTCGGCCTGTTCGGCCATCCAGCGGCAGACATTGCCCATCGATACGATGTAATTGCCATGGTTGTTCATCAAAGGCGGCATTGGGAAATTGGGAATGCGCAGCTTGCCTGCCTCGCCCAGCATATAGAAATTATCTTCGCGCACGGGGGTGTTCAGCGGCGCGCCCTTTGCTTTCCAATCAGGGATCAGCGCATCCAGCCCACTTGGGTCCAGAACCGCACCCGACAGGATATGTGCGCCCACTTCGGACCCTTTTTCCAGCACGACCACATTCAGATCGCTGTCCAACTGTTTCAGACGAATAGCCGCCGACAGGCCAGCAGGGCCAGCGCCAACGATGACAACATCAACTTCCATTTCTTCGCGTTCGATCTGGGACATGTAATTTTCCTTTGCGCGGGCAGTGTTTCAAATTTGTTGAACTTGCTATCCCGAAGCAGGGCAGCGCGTCAATTCATTCTGACGCATTTGCCAAAATGACGGGGCGAAAAATTAAAAGGGGCGGCACAGGCCACCCCTTTTAGGATCATACAAAGCGCCGGTTACAATTACAGCGACGCATCCAATGCGGCAACGATCGCATCGCCCATCTGCGCGGTCGAGACAGGGGTTGCGCCCTCTTCCCCCAGCAGATCCGCGGTGCGCAGCCCATCGGCCAATACTTTTTCCACGGCCTGTTCCAGACGGGTTGCTTCATCCCCTTGGTCAAAGCTGTAGCGCAGCGCCATGGCAAAGCTCAGCACACAGGCAATGGGGTTCGCCTTGCCTTGGCCAGCGATATCAGGGGCCGATCCATGCACCGGTTCATACAGCGCCTTTGGTCGACCATTGGCCATGGGCGCGCCCAGGCTGGCCGATGGCAGCATGCCCAGCGATCCGGTCAGCATTGCGGCCGCATCAGACAGCAAATCGCCAAACAGGTTATCGGTGACAATCACGTCAAATTGTTTGGGCCAGCGGCACAACTGCATCGCGCCAGCATCCGCATACATATGCGACAGCTCGACGTCGGAATACTCGGCCTTATGCACCTCTTCCACCACGCGGCGCCACAGAACGCCCGATTCCATCACATTGGCCTTTTCCATCGAACAGACCTTATTGCCACGGCGGCGGGCCAATTCGAACGCGCTGCGCGCAACCCGGGCGATTTCAGATTCGGTGTAACGCTGTGTGTTAATGCCCACACGTTCATTGCCTTCCTCGATGATGCCGCGCGGCTCACCAAAGTAAATGCCCGACGTCAGCTCGCGCACGATCATGATGTCCAGACCAGCAACCACATCGCGCTTCAGGCTGGAAAAATCGGCCAAAGCGTCGAAACACTGCGCAGGACGCAGGTTGGCGTAAAGGTCCATTTCCTTGCGCAGACGCAAAAGGCCACGTTCGGGTTTCACGCTGAAATCCAGATCGTCGTATTTGGGGCCGCCCACGGCGCCCAACAATACCGCATCCACCTCTTGCGCTTTGGCCATGGTGTCATCGTGCAAGGGCGTGCCATGTTTATCATAGGCACAGCCACCAACCAAATCTTCGGTCACATCAAAGGCCATGCCACGCTTGGCGCCATACCAATCAATGATTTTGCGCACTTCGGCCATCACCTCTGGGCCAATCCCGTCACCGGGCAGAATAAGCAAACTTGGGTTTGTCATCGTAATATTCCTTGAATGTCTTTTGATGCTGGGGCCTGCTGATCTGTCCCAAAGGGGCGGATCAGCGCGCTTTTGTCTGGCTCGATGCCGGACAAAAGCGCCCCTGCTTTACATCACGCCCAGGGCCGCGCCGCGGCGGCCTTGGCTTCGAAACTGTCAATTGCGCTGGCCTTTTCCATGGTCAGCCCAATGTCATCCAGCCCGTTCATCAGGCAATGCTTTTTGAATGCATCCACCTCAAAGGCGAAGGATTGCCCATCTGACGTGGTCACGGTTTGTGCCTCCAGATCCACTTCGATCCGCGCATTGGCGCCTTTTTCAGCGTCATTCATCAACACATCCACCACCTCTTGCGGCATCACAATCGGCAAGATCCCGTTTTTGAAGCAGTTGTTGAAGAAAATATCGGCAAAACTGGTCGAGATCACACAGCGAATCCCAAAATCCGCAAGCGCCCAAGGCGCATGCTCGCGCGAAGACCCGCAGCCAAAATTATCGCCAGCCACCAAAATCTGCGCCTGCCGATACTGCGGTTTGTTCAGCACAAAATCAGGGATTTCATTGCCATCATTGTCATAACGCATTTCGTCAAACAGGTTCACCCCCAGGCCCGACCGTTTGATGGTCTTCAAGAACTGTTTGGGGATGATCATATCGGTGTCGATATTCACCAAAGGCATTGGCGCGGCAATCCCGCTGAGTTTTTCGAATTTTTCCATCAGATCATCTCCCGCACGTCGGTCAGGTGGCCGGTAATTGCAGCAGCGGCAGCCATGGCGGGGCTGACCAAATGGGTACGCCCGCCGCGGCCTTGGCGGCCTTCAAAGTTTCGGTTGGATGTGGCGGCGCAACGCTCACCCGGGGCCAGTTGGTCGGGGTTCATCGCCAAACACATGGAACAGCCCGCAAGACGCCATTCAAAACCGGCGTCGATGAAAATCTGGGCCAGACCCTCTTCCTCGGCCTGCGCACGCACAAGGCCGGACCCGGGCACGACCATGGCGCGCATACCGTCCTTGACCTTCTTGCCCTTCAGGATTTGCGCCGCGGCGCGCAGATCTTCGATCCGGCCGTTGGTGCAGGATCCGATGAATACGGTATCAATCTGGATGTCGGTCAATTTCTGGCCGGCTTCCAATCCCATGTATTCAATCGCGCGTTTGGCGGCCTCGACCTTGCCACCCTTAAAGCTGTCAGGCGCGGGCACGGTTGCCGTGATTGGCAGCACGTCTTCGGGGCTGGTGCCCCATGTGACAACGGGGGCAATGTCTTCGCCTTTCAGGGTGATCACCTTATCCCAATGGGCGTCATCATCGGAAAACAGGGTTTTCCAATAGGCAACCGCCGCTTCCCAAGCCGCGCCTTTGGGCGCGTGGGGACGGCCTTTGCAGTATTCAAACGTCTTTTCATCCGGCGCTATCAAGCCGGCGCGCGCGCCGCCTTCGATGGCCATGTTACAGACGGTCATGCGGCCTTCCATCGACAAATCGCGAATCGCTTCGCCGCAATATTCGATCACATATCCTGTGCCGCCCGCGGTGCCGGTCGCACCGATCACCGACAAGGTAATATCCTTGGCCGTTACGCCGGGGCGCAGCTTGCCAGTGATTTCCACCTTCATGTTTTTGGATTTCTTTTGGATCAGGGTCTGAGTGGCCAGAACATGCTCGACCTCGGACGTGCCAATGCCATGGGCCAACGCGCCAAAGGCGCCGTGGGTGGCGGTGTGGCTGTCGCCGCACACAACGGTCATGCCGGGCAGGGTCCAACCCTGTTCAGGACCAACAATATGCACGATCCCTTGGCGCACATCGCTGACGGGATAATAGTGGATGCCGAATTCTTTGGCATTTGTGTCCAACGCAGCCACCTGCACGCGGCTGTCATCTGGCATGCTGGCTGGATCTTCGCGCCCGGCGGTCGTTGGGACGTTGTGATCTGGCACAGCGATGGTTTTTTCCGGCGCGCGCACTTTGCGCCCCGCCATGCGCAGCCCTTCAAAAGCCTGCGGGCTGGTCACTTCATGGACCAAATGGCGATCAATATACAAAAGACAGGTGCCGTCGGCATCTTCTTGCACGACATGGTCATCCCAGATTTTATCGTAAAGCGTCTTTCCAGACATGGTGTTTCCCCTTCTTGGGTTCATAGAGGTATCGAGAGGTTTTGAATTTCGTTCGGGCAAAAGGCCCGTCTGCTTTGCCAGCCCCTAGCAAAGCCATCAGCGCAGTCGCGCAAGCACCGATTGGGTCGCACCATAAAACCGCCATGGCAGTCGCGCGCGATCTTGGATGTTAAATACCGGTTTCATGGCCAAGCAATTACAGGCAAGCCGGCGTTGCTGCAAGGGGCTTCATTGCGCCGCATCCCCAAATACCGCGCGCCCAGATCATCTGCACCCGCATCGTTCGCAAGTGATTGAGCTTTCCTGCGCCCCATGTTACATTACCACAGGCTCGGCGCCGGGGCGATGAAAGCGGCGTGTTATAAGGAGGGTGACAGGCTGTCTCTCAACCAAAACGCAGGCCAAGATACAAATGCGGCCGCAGACCAAACCCCTGCCAGCGCACGCGGCGGGGCGACATCGGATAAAGCAGGGTTGTTGGCCCTGATCCTGAAGGTTCTTGACGACATGAAGGCCGAAGAGGTTGTGCAAATCGACCTGACCGGCAAAACATCGCTGACAGATGCGATGGTCATCTGTTCGGGGCGGTCCTCGCGGCAGGTGGCGGCGATTGCGGATCGGCTGGCCGAAGATGTGAAGCGCGATCTGGGGATTTTGTGTAAATCCGAAGGCAAAGAAACCGGCGATTGGGTGCTGATTGATGCAGGCGATGTGATCGTTCACATCTTCCGCCCTGAAGTGCGCGAATTCTATCAGCTGGAAAAAATGTGGCAGCCCATGGCGGCGGGCGCCTGATCGCGCCGTTGCCATGCGCCTGCATATCTGCGCCATAGGGCGGCTGAAATCCGGCCCTGAAAAAGATCTTTATGATAATTATGTCACGCGGTTTGATCGCACGGGTCGGGCCCTTGGGCTGGGCCCGCTCAACCTGCATCAACTGGATGATCGCAAGGCCCCCAATATGAAGGGCCAGGGCGAGCTTTTGCGCGCGGCCCTGCCCGCCGGGGCGCAGGTTTGCGCATTGGATGAACGCGGCACCGTCATGTCATCGCCCGATTTTGCCGGCGTCTTGGCCGATTTGCGCGATCGGGGCACGCAGGATTTGGCGTTCATCATTGGTGGGGCAGATGGGATCGACCCAGCCCTGCGCGCCGATGCCAATATGGCACTGTCCTTTGGCAAAATGGTCTGGCCGCATATGTTGGTGCGGGTGATGTTGGCCGAACAGATTTATCGCGCCGCGTCGATTTTGGCGGGCAGCCCCTATCACCGCGTTTGAAAGGGACATCCATGCGCATTCTTCTGACCCTATTTTTCATGGTCTTTGCGGGTTACGCATCTGCTGGGTCTTTGGCGCGTATTGAAACCTATTTGAACACTCTGGCCAGCGCGCAGGCCGATTTTCGCCAATATAACGCCGATGGCAGTGAAAGCCACGGTCGGTTGGCGCTGCTGCGCCCGGGGCGGATCCGGTTTGATTATGCGGACCCTGATACATCCGTGGTTCTCGCCGCCGCGGGGGCGCTGTATATCTATGACCGCGCGGGCGATCCCCAGCCCGAGGTTTATCCCCTGTCGCGCACACCCTTTGACTTTCTGTTGCAACGGCAGCTGGATTTGAAAACGCCTGGATTGGTTCAGTCCGTAAAGCCCCTGGACGGTGGGCGCATTTTGCTGCGCGCCGGTGTGCCAGATGCACCGGACAGCGGCACATTGGATTTGGTGTTCAACCAAAGCCCAATGCAACTGATCGCATGGGTCCTGCGCACCGAAGATGGAAGCACCACATTGGTTGAATTGGACAATCTGGTGGAAAATCCAGAACTGGACAGCCACCAATTCACCCGCGAATCAATCACGCCTGAATTGGGGCGTTAGGTAAATTAGCGAAAAACTGGGCATCAGTTTTGCGAGGCTTCAACTTTTGGGTGATTTACAGATTAGCCACGCCATGGAACCGATGCAGGCTCGCGCAGATCCGCCCAATGCCGCCAATTTGCAAAAATTTGCCGCAGGCGGTCTTTCTTTGATTCTGTAAAGATATAAGTTGCAGATAACTTTGATCACCCGCGCATGAAGGGGCCATAACCATGTCGCAAGAATCCAATGATCCGCTTGTCGTATTCATGCCATCTGGCAAACGGGGGCGTTTCCCCGTTGGCACGCCTGTTTTATCCGCCGCGCGCAGCTTGGGCGTGGATTTGGACAGCGTCTGCGGCGGGCGCGGGATCTGTTCAAAATGCCAAATCACCCCATCCTATGGCAGCTTCCCCAAACTGGGCGTGACCGTATCGGATGGTGCCTTGTCCGACTGGAATTCGGTGGAACAGCGGTATCAGGATAAACGCGGGTTGAAACCGGGTCGGCGGCTGGGCTGTCAGGCGACTGTACAAGGCGATATCGTCATCGATGTGCCACCTGAAAGCCAAGTGCATAAACAGGTGGTCCGCAAGGCCGCATCAGACCGCGCAATTGTCATGGATCCGGCCACGCGTTTGTTCATGGTTGATGTGCAACAACCCGATATGCATGAACCCACGGGCGATCTGCAGCGGTTGATTTCGGCGCTGCAAACTCAGTGGGATCTGGGCGCCATCACCGCGCATCCGCGCATTTTGTCCAAATTGCAGACAGTGCTGCGCAAAGGCGCTTGGCAGGTCAGCGTGGCGGTGCATTGGTCTGATGCCAAAGGCGCAGGGCAGATCCTGGACATTTGGGCCGGCCTGCACGAAGCAGGGCTTTATGGCGTGGCCATCGATCTGGGCTCCACCACCGTTGCGGCGCATTTGACCGATCTGGTGACGGGGCAGGTGCTAGTCCAGTAACCCACTGCGATCGCCGCAAGAGTGACTAGCGAGAAAA
>JALQTR010000107.1 GCA_023260835.1 Paracoccaceae bacterium | reverse complement strand
CGCTTTGCCCATGGTCGGCGCCCTGCCTTGCCCGGGCTCGAGGCATCGCGGCGGACCTGCCGCGCCGGGCGGCCAAACCGGCCAAGCCGGGGCGGCGCGGACATGCCTAGATCGGCCGGCGCAGCGATGGCGCCTGGCTGTTGGAGCGCCGCCCGCCAAAGGGGCTTTTGGGTGGCACATTGGCGTGGCCCAGCAGTGAATGGACCGATGGCATACCGCCAGAGGCCCCCCCGCTGGACGCACCGTGGCATCGCCTGAACCATGGGTTTCGGCACACCTTCACCCATTTTCATTTGGATGTGCAGATTGCCCGCGCCAATGTGCAGGTGGATGCCATACCCACGCGTGGGTGGTTTCAACCGCTGGACGCATTTGCCCCTGCGGATCTGCCCACAGTGATGCGCAAAGCCTTTGACCTGGCGCAGGCGCAGGATTAACCGCGGCGCTGTTCGTGTTCAAACCGCTGTTTTGCGATGGCTTCATTGGCGGCGGCTTTGCGATCCTCTTGCAGGGCGTTTTGGACGAAATCCAAATGCGCCTCGACCGCGGCACGGGCCGCGATGGGATCGCGCGCCTGCAGCGCATTGTTCATATCGCGATGCTGCTGCAATAATTCAGACCGGGTTCGACGCTGTTTAAACATGACCTGACGATTGTAGAACACACCCTCGCGCAGCAGCTGATACATGGACCGCATCATATGCAACATGACCACATTATGGCTGGCTTCGATGATGGCCAGATGGAAATCCGCATCCAACTGCGCCTCAAGCGAGCCATCGCGTTTTTGATGCGCCGCTTCCATCTTTTCGAAAATGGCGTTGATGACTTTCAGATCGGTGTCTGATCCCAGACGGGCGGCGCGTTCGGCGGCAAGGCCCTCCAGATCGCGGCGAAACGACAGGTAATCGAACACGGCTTCGTCATGGGCGGCAAACAGCCGGATCAGTGCGGGGGAAAAGGCGCTGCCCAAGACATCGGCCACATAAATGCCGGCCCCGGCACGGGTGATCAGCAGGCCCTGATTTTGCAATTCGGTGATGGCTTCGCGCAGGCTGGGGCGTGAAACGCCCAACCGTTCGGCCAAATCCCGTTCTGCCGGCAGGCGTTCGCCCGGGCGCAATATGCCGCGCAGGATCAGCAGTTCAATCTGCCGCGTGACGGCGTGGGACAGCTTTTCTTGATTGATCTTTTGATAGGGCATTTGCGGGCCTTGTTTGTTTATCTGCATTTAAGCCGGCACGGGCCATATGGCAAGCTACGCAAGGATTAAGCGATAATTAACCAAGTCTTGGCAGGATATGAGCATGCGCCTTTATCTTATCATACCCATCTTGATGTCCCTAATGGGATGCGATTCGCCGTCATTGAAATACCGCAATGCGCCTGAATATCAGGCGCAGGCGGGGGGCATGACATTTACCATTCGGGTGCTACCCGACGGATCAGCGCAGGCCATTCGAACATCGCGCCACGCATGGCCGCGATATGACGCTGTTGCCGGCGCGGTCCGTCAGGCCACGCAACAGGCTACGGGATGTCGGGTTGTTTGGGGGCGTGGGGATCCATCGGTGATCAATTTGGGATTGTCCTGCCGCGGCCGCCCCGCCCCGCCACGGCCTGATAAAAAGCGCGCGGTGATTTACTTTGTCAGCGAATAAGGCTCAGCCCAGCGGTTTTTCGAAAAAAACGGATGCAGGGCTGCTGGGATAATCCCCAAAGGCACCGATTTCATAAAACCCAAATCGGCGATACAGCGCGGCGGCTGCATCCAAACCAACGCCTGTTTCAAGTCGTAAAAACGGCAGGTTGTGATCCCGCGCTTTGGCCTCGATGGCCGTTAATATGGCATATGCCGCCCCGCGCCCACGGGCGGCTGGGTCGGTGAACAGGGATTTGACCTCGGCATAATCCGCGGCCAGCTTCACCGCGCCGCAGGCCAAAACCTGATCCCCATCGACGGCGATGAAAAACCGGATATCGGGGGCCGCCAGCGCATTCAGATCCAACGCATGATTATCTTCGGGCGCATACATCCGCGTCATCATCGCATGACTTTGCTGTAAAAGCGTTGCCGCCTGCTGGGGTGCCGCCTGACATATCTTCATTTCACGCCCCTTATGTTGTGGTTTCATATGGCTGCGCCCCAACATAAAGGGGGTTTTTGTTGACTCTGATAGGTCAGTCTCGCATCTTTATGCAATTAGAATCAAATGGACAAACCGCAGCTGTGAAATTTTCAAGGCTCAGATTATCGGGATTCAAAAGCTTTGTGGACCCCACAGAGCTGGTCATCTCTGATGGGTTGACGGGGGTCGTGGGTCCAAATGGCTGTGGTAAATCCAACCTGCTAGAGGCGCTTCGCTGGGTCATGGGGGAAAACCGCGCCTCGGCCATGCGCGGCGCAGGGATGGAGGATGTGATCTTCGCCGGATCCGCTGCACGCCCTGCGCGCAATCATGCCGAGGTTAGCCTGCAAATTGATAATGCGGACCGATTGGCCCCAGCGGGGTTTAATGACACCGACCAGTTGGATGTGGTGCGCCGGATCACCCGCGATGTTGGCAGCGCCTATAAGGCGAATGGCAAGGACGTGCGCGCGCGCGATGTGCAGATGTTGTTTGCCGATGCATCCACCGGGGCGCATTCGCCGGCCTTGGTGCGTCAGGGGCAGATTTCAGCACTGATCAGCGCAAAACCCCGTCAGCGCCGACGGATTTTGGAAGAGGCGGCGGGGATTTCGGGTCTTTATCAACGTCGGCACGAGGCCGAGCTGAAATTGGCCAGCGCTGAACAAAATCTGCTGCGCATTGAAGATACGATTGATGCTTTGGCGGGGCAATTGGCCAGCCTTGCACGGCAGGCCAAGGCGGCGCAGCGATATCGCGAAATCAACAATGCGCTGCGTCAAAACGAGGGGATATTGCTTTATCGTCGTTGGCGGGCTGCAGATGCGCAGCGGTTGACCGCCGAAGGCGACGTGACGCAAATGTTGCGCGCGCAGGCCGCGGCAGAAACCGCATTGCGGACGGCGCAGGGATCTCGGGCCACGGCCGAGGATGCCCTGCCGTCCAAACGTGAAGAACAGACAATCGCGGCCGCGATTGTCCAGCGCCTGATTGTGCAGCGCGACACGCTCGAGGCCCAAAAGGCGCAGGCCGTGGAACGCATATCGGCGCTGAAGGCGCGGCTGGCTCAGTTGGATAGCGACCGGCTGCGTGAAGAAAATCTGGACCAAGACGCAGATCAAACAATCGCTGGATTGGAATGGGAAGCTGGGCAAATTGCAGATGCACAGGCTGGGCAAGACGCGGCCATTGCAACCGCGCAGGCCGCGGCCGAAGAAGCCGCGGATCAATTGGCCGAACTGGAAATGCAATTAACCGCCCAGACCGAAGACATGGCGCGCCTGTCGGCCCGATATCAATCGGCCGGGCGGTTGGCCGAAGACAGTGAAAAAACCGCGGCGCGCGCTTTGCAGGATGCGCAAAAGGCCGAGGCTGATATGGAAGCGGCCAAAATGGCCCTGACCGCTGCGCAGGCGCAGCTGGGGCAGGCCGCGGATCAATCGGTGCAATCGGTGCAAGCGGCTGAAGCGGCAGAGAAGATGCTGCAATCGGCAGAACAGGCACGTCAGCAGGCGCAAGCGGCCGAAAACACTGCGCGATCTGCCCGCGCCGCCGCCGAAGCCGAAGCCAGCGCATTGGGCGCCGAGGTCAAGGCCCTGGCGCAATTGGTTGCGCGCGATCAGGCTGCAGGATCACAGGTTCTGGATCAGATTATGGTCCAAGACGGGTTCGAAGCGGCCCTTGGCGCAGCCCTTGGTGACGATCTGCGCGCGCCTGTGATTGCGGGGCAGGCGCAGACGGGGTGGGGCGATATGGCATCCAATGCGGACTTGCCCCCTTTACCGGCTGGCGCGCGCGCGATGGTTGATGTGGTGCAGGTGCCTGCTGCGCTAAAAAGGCGGATTTCGCAAATTGGTCTTGTTGATCCAGCAGATGGCCCCCTTTTGCAAAGCGCGCTTTTGCCAGGGCAGCGATTGGTTAGTCAGGCAGGCGATTTATGGCGTTGGGACGGGTGGGTTGCCCGTGCAGAAGATGCCCCAACCGCCGCCGCGATGCGGCTGAAACAACAAAACCGGCTGCGCGCGCTGCAGATGCAACTGGACGCGGCGCGCATCGCGCTGGATGCGGCCACAACGGATCATGTGGCTGCGGCGGATGCGTTGCAGGGCGCGCAAACACAGGATGAAGCCGCGCGGCAGGCCCGCCGAGATGCGGATCGGGCGGTGGCCGAAGCGGCCCGCCTGCAAAGCCGCGCCGAGGCGGAATGTGATCTTACCGAGGGGCGGCTTGAGGCGCTGAAATTAGCTGGTGCTCGGCATCAGGCCGAAGCCAAAGCCGCCAGCAGCGCATTGGCCGAAGCCCGCGCCGCATTGGCGGAATTGCCTGATCTGGACAGTGCGCGCGCGCAGATTGATACGCAGCGCACACAAGCACAAACCGCAAGGCTGCATATGGTCGATCAACGCAGCCAGCTGGATGCATTGGTCAGGCAGGCCACAGCCCGGCGCAAACGCGCCCAAGAGCTGACCAAAGAGCTGAGCGGCTGGGCCTTGCGTCGCCAAACGGCTCAGGCGCGATTGGCGGAATTGGCCCAAACCAAAGATCAAGTTTTCCAAGATTTGGCCGAGGCCGAGGCCGCGCCAGATGAACTGGCCGCCAAACGTGATGAGCTGGCCCAAGCAATTCATGCGGCCCAATCACGGGCGCAAACCGCCAGTGATGCATTGGCCCAAGCCGAAACCATTTTGCGCGAGGCCCAATCGGGGGAACGTGCCGCCGCTGAAACCGCCGCTGCCGCGCGTGAGGCCCGCGCCCGCGCCGAAGCCCGTTTGGATGCCGCAAAGGATACAGTGGAATTGGCCTATGCCCAAATCCAAGAGGCACAAGATTGCACACCAGATGATCTGCTGGATCGGCTGGATATCGACCCCGCCGCCTTGCCCGAACCAGAGGCGATCGAGGCTGAAATTGCCCGTCTGCGCCGATCGCGCGATGCCTTGGGCGCGGTCAATCTGCGCGCCGAGGAAGACCGCGCCGAGGTCGCCGCCGAACATGATACGCTGGCCCAAGAAAACCGCGATCTGCAAGAGGCCATCAGCGAATTGCGCCGTGGCATTTCCGGTCTGAACCGCGAAGGCCGCGCGCGACTGCTGCAAGCGTTCGAGGATGTGAATCGCAATTTCACCACGCTGTTCACCCATTTATTCGGCGGGGGCGAAGCGAATTTGGTGCTGGTCGAAAGCGATGACCCATTGGAAGCGGGTCTTGAAATCATGTGCCAACCGCCGGGCAAAAAACTGGCTGTTTTGTCGCTGCTGTCGGGGGGCGAGCAAACATTGACCGCTCTGGCCCTGATCTTTGCTGTGTTTTTGGCCAATCCCGCCCCGATCTGTGTTCTGGACGAGGTGGACGCCCCATTGGATGATGCCAATGTCACGCGGTTTTGCGATCTTTTGGATGAAATGTGCCGCCGAACCCAGACGCGGTTTTTAATCATCACCCACCATGCCGTGACCATGGCGCGGATGGACCGCCTGTTTGGGGTGACCATGCAGGAACAAGGGGTCAGCCAGCTGGTGTCGGTTGATCTGAAAAAGGCCGAAGAAATGGTGGCCTAGGGCATGGGTCTGTTTTATTTAAACATAGAACTCTTATTGAAAGGCCCCACGGATGACAATTTCTGCTGCAATTGCTGAATTGCAAACCCTGCTTGGGGACCGTTTGGTGACATCCCAGGCGGTGCGCGCGCTGCATGGCCAAAACGAGGCGCATTTTGCCCCCGCCCTTCCAGATGCAGTGGCCTTTCCCAACGATACGGCCGAGGTGGCGCAGATCGTCACCATTTGTGCGGCGCAGGGCTGCCCGATTATCCCCTTTGGGGCCGGCAGCGCATTAGAGGGGCAGCATCTGGCCACCCAAGGTGGGGTCAGTTTGGATTTTGCTAATATGAATCAAATCCTGTCGATCAGCCCCGAAGATTTGCAAATCACTGTGCAACCGGGGCTGACGCGCATCGCGCTCAATGACGCGCTGCGCGATACAGGGCTGTTCTTTTCCGTCGATCCGGGCGCCGATGCCACAGTGGGCGGCATGGCTGCCACGCGTGCCAGCGGCACCACAGCGGTGCGATACGGCACGATGCGCGAAAACGTTTTGGCGCTGGAGGTTGTTTTGGCCGATGGGCGGGTCATCCGCACTGGATCAGGGGCACGGAAATCCTCGTCCGGGTATGATCTGACGCATCTGATGGTCGGATCGGAAGGCACGCTGGGCATCATCACCGAATTAACGCTGAAATTGCATGGCCTGCCAGAGGCAACATCCGCCGCATCTTGCGTATTCGATACGGTCAAAGACGCGGTGGATGCGGCGATCCTGACCATCCAATCAGGGCTGCCGGTGGCGCGGATTGAACTGCTGGATGAGGTCATGGCCGAAGGCTTCAATCTGCACGCCGGCACCAATCTGCCATTGAAACCCCATCTGTTTTTGGAATTCCACGGCAGCGCTCAATCTGTGGCGCAGCAGGCAGAGGATTTCGCCGCCATTGCCGCGGAATTTGGCGCCAGTGATATTCGCGCCGCAACACGGGCCGAAGATCGCACCGCAATGTGGAAAATGCGCCACAGCGCCCATTACGCCACATCCGCGCTGGAGCCCGGCAAGCGCACGTTGGCCACGGATGTTTGCGTCCCGATTTCAAAATTGGCCGAAGCGGTTGTTTTGGCCCAGGATGAAGCGCGGCGTTTGGGCCTGAAAAGCGCTATTGTCGGCCATGTTGGGGATGGCAATTTTCACTGCGGCGTGCGCTGCAATATGGATGATGCCGAAGAATGGGCGCGGGTGGTGGAATTCACGGGGCTTCTTTCACAGACCGCATTGCGAATGGGTGGAACCGTGACGGGCGAACATGGCATTGGGATTGGTAAACAGAAATATATGCGCGCCGAACATGGGGATGCGCTGGATGTCATGCGCACGCTGAAGGCGGCGCTGGATCCGCAGGGGATTTTGAACCCCGGCAAAATGCTGCCGGCCCAAGAATAGCGGTTGCCCCGACTGTCCGCTGCTTTGTGGGAACTTGCCGATTTGTTATCAAATGGAAAAACCCCACCTTGATTTGCAAGGTGGGGTTTTTGTTTTAAACGCAGAGGCCGTTATTGTTTGGACATCCGCTTGCGTTCATGCGGGTCCAGATACCGTTTGCGCAGGCGCACAACATTCGGCGTGACCTCGACCAATTCGTCATCATTGATATAGGCGATTGCCTCTTCCAATGAAAATTGGATGTGGGGAGTCAAACGAACCGCGTCATCGGTCCCCGAGGCCCGCACGTTGGTCAGTTTTTTGCCCTTCAGCGGGTTCACTTCCAGATCATTATCGCGGCTGTGTTCGCCAATGATCATACCTTGGTACACTTTGGCTTGGGGGCCGACGAACATGCGGCCACGCTCTTCCAGGTTCCACAGGGCATAGGCGACGGCTTCGCCATCTTCCATGGAAATCAGAACCCCGGCGCGGCGGCCTGGAATGGCGCCTTTGAACGGCGCCCAAGAATGGAACACGCGGTTCAAAACGCCGGTGCCGCGCGTGTCTGTCAAGAATTCCCCGTGATACCCGATCAGCCCGCGTGATGGGACATGGGCGATGATGCGGGTTTTGCCCGCGCCTGCGGGGCGCATTTCGACCAATTCGCCCTTGCGTGCGCCAGTCAGCTTTTCAATCACGGCGCCGGAATAATCGTCATCCACGTCGATGGTGGCTTCTTCGATGGGTTCCATCTTCACGCCGTCTTCTTCGCGCATAATCACCTGCGGGCGCGAGATTGACAATTCAAACCCTTCGCGGCGCATGTTTTCGATCAAAACGCCCATCTGCAATTCGCCGCGGCCCGAGACTTCGAACGCTTCGCCGCCGGGGGTGTCGTTGATGCGGATGGCAACGTTGCTTTCGGCCTCTTTATACAGGCGATCGCGGATCACGCGGCTTTGCACCTTTTTGCCATCGCGGCCGGCCAATGGGCTGTCGTTGATGCCAAAGGTGACGGTGATGGTGGGCGGATCAATCGGTTGCGCGTCCAGCGGCGTATCCACAGCCAGCGCACAGATGGTGTCTGCCACTGTGGCCTTTGCCATACCTGCGATAGAGACGATATCCCCAGCAGTGGCCTCTTCAATGTCCTGCTGCGCAAGGCCGCGGAAGGCCTGAATGCGGGTGACGCGGAATTGTTCGATCTTTTGCCCAACGCGGGACAGGGCCTGAACGGTGGCACCCACCTTCAGGCGACCTGTTTCCACACGGCCCGTCAGAACGCGGCCCACAAAGGGGTCGCTGCCTAGCGTGGTCGCCAGCATGGAAAAATCATCATCTTGATGCGCCAGCTGTTTGGGCGCTGGCACATGGTTGACGATCAGGTTGAACAGCGCCTCAAGGTCTTTGCGAGGCCCATCTAATTCCGCATCCGCCCAGCCAGACCGGCCCGAGGCATAAAGATGTGGGAAGTCCAACTGATCCTCATCCGCGCCCAAGTTCACAAATAGATCAAAGCATTCATCCAATGCGCGGTCAGGTTCGGCATCGGGTTTGTCGACCTTGTTCAGCACCACAATCGGGCGCAGGCCCAAGGCCAGCGCTTTGGAGGTTACAAATTTCGTCTGTGGCATTGGGCCTTCGGCCGCGTCCACCAGCAAAACAACGCCATCCACCATGGACAAAATGCGCTCTACCTCGCCGCCGAAATCGGCGTGGCCGGGGGTGTCCACGATGTTGATACGGGTGTTTTTCCATTCAACACTGGTGGGTTTGGCGAAGATGGTGATCCCGCGTTCCCGTTCCAGATCGTTGCTGTCCATGGCACGTTCGGCCACGGCCTGATTTTCACGGAAGGCCCCGGACTGTTTCAGCAGCTCATCCACAAGGGTGGTTTTGCCGTGGTCAACGTGGGCGATGATGCGGTGCGCCACGTGTTCCGCGTGGCCTCGAGCCTGGATTCAATGGTCGTGGGTGAGCCCCAGATTCTGGGTCAGGTAAAAGAGGCCTACCGAACCGCCACCGAGGAAAAAACCTCGGGAGTCATTT
>JALQTR010000102.1 GCA_023260835.1 Paracoccaceae bacterium | reverse complement strand
GATGACGGTGAACCCCGGCTTTGGCGGGCAGAAATTCATTGATATGACCAGCAAGGTGCGCGAATTGCGTGCGATGATTGGGGATCGGCCCATTCACATCGAAATCGATGGCGGCGTGGATCCCAAAACGGCCCCGCTTGTTTTTGCGGCTGGGGCGGATGTTTTGGTTGCTGGCTCTGCCGTGTTCCGCGGTGGATCGGTTAATGCACCGCAGGTCTATGGCGACAATATCCGCGCCATTCGGGATGCCTGCCAGGTGGTGTAACCCTGCCGCTAGCCCTGAAAGTGATCGTAAATTTTCTGCGCCATGGCGGCGGATATGCCCTCGACGGCGCGCAGATCGGCCAGATTGGCGCGCGATACGGCCTTGGCCGATCCAAAATGCGCCAACAGGGCGCGTTTGCGCGCCGCGCCGATGCCCGGCACAGCGTCCAGCGGGTTTTCAACCAGGGCTTTGGCGCGTTTGGCGCGGTGGGTGCCGATGGCAAATCGGTGTGCCTCGTCCCGTAGGCGTTGGATGAAATACAACACCGGATCATTGCGTGGCAGGGCAAAGGGCGGCTTGCCGGGGCGGTAGAACTCTTCCTTGCCGTGATCGCGATCCACGCCCTTGGCAACACCGACCATGGGGATATCTGACAGGCCAAATTCAGACATGACCTCGGCCACGGCGGCGGTTTGGCCTGCGCCCCCGTCGATCAGCAGCAGATCGGGCCAATTGTCGCGCTCGCCTGCCTCGGTTTCTTTTTTCAGGCGGGCAAAACGGCGGGTCAGCACCTGTTTCATCATCGCCAAATCATCGCCATCGGTCAGGGTGCTGCGGTCGATGTTATATTTGCGATAGCTGTTTTTCATGAACCCATCGGGGCCGGCGACGATCATTGCGCCAATGGCGTGGGCGCCTTGGATGTGGCTGTTGTCGTAAACCTCGATCCGTTTGGGGGGGGCGGGCAGGTTCAGCGCCTGGGCCAGACCATCCAGCAGTTTGGCCTGCGCGCCGCTTTCGGCCATTTGACGGGCCAGACTTTCGCGCGCATTGCGCAGCGCGCCGGCCACCAATTCGGCCTTTTCACCGCGCTGGGGCAGGGTGATGTCGACCTTGCGGCCCAGCTTTTCGCCCAAAGCCGTTTCCATCAGGACGCGGTTTTCAATGTCATGCGACAGCAGGATCTGCCGCGGCGGTTCCTTGTTGTCGTAAAATTGCCCAATGAACGCCTCGAGCACCTCGGCATGGCTGTTATCGGCATCCACGCGCGGATAAAAATCGCGGTTGCCCCAGTTTTGATTGGCCCGAATGAAAAACACCTGCACACAGGCCTGCCCACCTTGCATATGCAGGGCGATGATGTCGGCCTCGGGCACCGTTTTTGGGTTGATCCCTTGGGCCGTTTGCACCTGTGTCAGCGCGCGGATCCGGTCGCGCAGCGCGGCGGCGCGTTCATATTCCATCGCGTCCGATGCGGCCTGCATATCGCGCGCCAGCTGTTCCTGAAGATCGGTGGATTTTCCCGATAAAAACCGCTTGGCATCGGCCACTGTGGCAGCATAATCCTGCGTTGATATTTTCCCAACGCACGGGGCTGAGCAGCGTTTGATCTGATACAGCAAACAGGCCCGCGAGCGCCCTTCGAACACCGCATCGGTGCAGGTGCGCAGCAAAAACGCCCGCTGCAGCTGGTTCAGCGATCGGTTCACCGCGCCCGCGCTGGCGAAGGGGCCAAAGTAATCGCCCTTTTCACGCCGCGCGCCGCGGTGTTTTTTGATCATCGGGAAATCATGCCCGCCTGTCAGCAGAATATTGGGAAAGGATTTGTCATCGCGCAGCAGCACATTGTAACGCGGTTTTAACTGCTTGATCAGGTTCTGTTCCAGCAGCAATGCCTCGGTTTCTGTTTTGGTGGTCAGAAACATCATCGATGTGGTCTGCGAAATCATCCGCGCGATGCGTTCGGAATGTCCGGTCGGGCGCGCATAATTCGACACCCGCGCGCGCAGGTTGCGCGCCTTGCCCACATATAAAACCCGCGCCTGCGCATCCAGCATCCGGTAGACACCGGGTGCCGTTTCCAGCGTTTTCAAATAGCTGGCGATCAGTTTGTGGCCTTGCAGGGCGGGGGTGTCGGTCAATGGGGCCTCCGGTCAATCAGTGATCCATAAATAGCGCGGTTGCCCGCAGATGCAAAACAGGTTTCGGTGGGGCCTGGCGCGGCGAGTCGGGTCCAAGGCAGGTCTGGGCTGGTATGGCAAGCCCTAAACAATCCCCAAAACCTGTGGATAACTTTGGGGATAGGATTGGGGTCTTGTGAATTTTATATTGAATTTCAGGCGGTTCATTGGATTGCCCAAGTTTTGGGCGAAATATTAACCAACTGATTTTATTATGAAAAATAATCGCATCTTGATAGATGTTTGAAAAATAAGGGAAAAACCATCGCGCTGATACGGCGATTTTCCTGAGGTGCACAACTTGTCGCAGCCTGGGGTTATTCTGGGCCCAGAATGTCGGGCGTTTTCCACCCCAAATGCTGGCCGCCATCGACGCACAGCAACTGCCCAGTGACAGCTTTGGCATCCAGAAAATATCCCAAGGCGGCGGTGATATCATCCGCATCCGCGCCGCGGCCCAGCACCGTATTTGCGCGCTGATTGGCGAAATGTTCCGCGCTTTGGCGCGCGCCTTGCAGGGTGGGGCCGGGGCCAATGGCATTGACGCGGATTGCCGGCGCCAGCGCGCGCGATGCGGTTTGGGTCAGCGCCCAAAGCCCCATTTTTGCGATGGTATAGGTCATGAAGTCGGGGGTTAATTTGCGCACGCGCTGGTCGATCATATTGATGATTAACCCTGTTGCGCGCGGCTCGCCCCCCGCGTCGGTTTGGGCGGTCAGCCCCTGATCGGCCATGGCTTGGGTCAGAACAAAGGGCGCGCGCAGGTTGCTTTCGATATGCCGGTCCCAGCTGGTTCGGGTGGCGCTGTGGATGGTGTCATAATCAAAGATGGATGCATTATTCACCAAACAGGTGATGGGCCCGCCCAGATCCTGCGCTGCTTGTGGCAGCAGGGGGGTGACCTGCGCCTCGTCCAGAAGATCGGCCTGAAGCAGCGTGGTTTTGCGGCCCATCGCCTGAATTTCCGCCGCCAATGTTTCGGCATCCGCTGCGGCGCTGGCGTAATGGATGGCAATGTCATATCCGCGCCCCGCCAGATACAGCGCCATGGCGCGGCCCAGCCGTTTTCCCGCCCCGGTGATAAGTGCTTTGCCCATGGTTGCTGTCCTTTAATGCCCTAATACCACTGCTACATAACCCAAATATAGGGCGGTCAAGGCCAGACCCCATGTTCGGGTGATATTCCAGCGAAGGTAAACAAAAGGTAAAAGCAACAATGAGGTGCCCAGCATGATCCACAGATCAAACTGCAAAAATTCAGCATCCACAGGCAAGGGACGGATCAGGGCCGCCACACCAATGATGGCCAGCAGGTTAAACAGGTTCGACCCGATCACATTACCCAGTGCCACATCCGCCTGCCGGCGCAGCGCTGCCATGGTGGTGGTGGCCAGTTCCGGCAAAGATGTGCCCAGCGCCACCAGCGTCAGGCCAATCACCGGTTCGGAAACATGATATTGCCGGGCAATCGCGGCGGCATTATCCACCAGCAAATCCGCGCCCAGCGGCAGGCCAATCAGCCCCAGCCCCAAAAACAGGGCGATCTGCCATTTGGGCATGTCGGGATCGGCGCCTTCTGGCTCTTCGGATGTGCAGGTTTGGCTGGCTTTATGGGCGGCCCGCGCGCCGCGGGCGCTGCGCAGCATATCCCATAACACCATGGCCAGCGCCGCCAGCAACACCAAGGCCGAGACCCATGTAAAGACCCCAGCAAAGGCCAGCGCGATGAACAAAACGGATGCCCCGATCATCATCGCATAGGTCCGCTGCGTTTCGCAGTGTTGCGTGTGGATCGTGGTAAAGATTGCAGGCAACCCCAAAATCAGCAGCACATTGGCGGTGTTGGACCCAATCACATTGCCCAGCGCAATCCCAGGCACGTTTTCCATCGCGGCGCGAATGGCGATTAACAATTCCGGTGCCGACGTGCCAAAGGCCACGATTGTCAGGCTGACGATAAAGGCCGGAATGCCCGCGCGCAGTGACAGGTTCACCGCCCCTTTGACCAACGCATCCCCCGCCAGCAATAAAATCACCAGCCCCAATATCGCCAAAGCCCAGACCATCATGCGCGTCCGTTTCCTTGCCCTTGGCAGGGGCAGGGCCCAGTGCCGATTTTGAACCGCCCACAGTTGGGGCATTTGCGGTTGCTCAGGTATTTTTGCCCGGGGAATTTATATTTGCCGAACATGGCCAGTACGGCCATGACGATCAGAAATAATGTGGTGGCTTTAACGATCATGCGTGGCCTTTATAAACCAAAGCGGGCAAAGGCCGCGCGGGTGTCAATTTCGGCCATCGCATCTTGGGCCAGTGTCATCCCAATACGGGGGAAGATCCCACGTTTTGGGCAATAATGGCGGAAGGTGACTTTGTCGCCGAACAGCTCTTTCATTTTGGGGGTGATATGGGCGATCCCATCAATCAGACCCAATTCCTGCGCCTTATGCGACAGCCAGAATGCCCCGGTGAAAATATCGTCATCCGCGGCCAGCTTGCCGGCGCGGCGGGATTTCACATGCGCGATGAACAGCTGGTGCATGTCTTCAAGCAAGGATTGCAAACGGGCAACATCATCAGGGTTTTCGGCGCGAAACGGGTCCAGCTGCGATTTGCTGCTGCCGGCGGTGTACACGCGCCGTTCGATCCCATGGCGATCCAGAAATTGCGGGAAACCAAAGCCTGCGGAAATTACCCCAATCGATCCGGTGATCGATGCGGCATCGGCCCAGATATGATCCGCCGCCGCGGCAATCCAATACCCGCCCGACGCGGCCACATCTTCGACAAAGGCATGAACGGGGACGGATTTTTCATCTGCCAGCCGGCGAATGCGCGACGCGATCAGCGATGATTGCACCGGCGATCCGCCAGGGGAATTGATGATCAGGGCGACGGCGCTGGGTTTGCCGCGTTTGAATGCGCGGTCAATCACAGGCGCCAGCGTGCGATCATTCAGCGCGCCGCGCCCAGATGCGCCAATCACGCCCGACAGGCGCAGCACCGCAACGGTTGGATCTTTGCGCATAAAAGGGACAAAACGTTTCATAAAACCCCATGTAAATCCTTTGCTGCGGCAAAACAAGAAAGGCCAGAAAATAAAAGCGGCGGCGGGATTTAGCCAATCTTGTTGGAAAAGTGATGCAGCCCCTATGCCTTGGTCGGAAGCGCGTTTATGATGATCCAAAGGATGGGTGGATTGGCGATGCGGTCTTTGCGAAAAATTTTTGCGGCATTGGTGGTTATGGCCATGGGCACCGGCCCAGTGGCGGCATTTGATCTGCAGCTAGAGGGCGCGCAGGGGGATTTGCAAAACGCCCTGTATGATGCATCCCGCTTGGCGGGGCTGGCGCCACAAAATGTAACATCCTCTGACCAGGTTTTGGCCGCAGCCAAGGCAGATTATGCAGGGCTTTTGGGGGCGCTGCAGGCGCGCGGGCATTTTGCTGCGCAGGTTCGGATATTGTTGGACGGGGCCTCGGCGGATGGTCTGTATCCCGTTGACCTGAATGAAGCGCCGCAAAACGTGCGGGTTCTTATTCAGGCGGGGCCGCAGTTCCAATTTGGCCGCGTTGAGGTTGGGCCATTGCCGGCGGGGTTTGCCCTTCCGCAGGGTTTACGTGCGGGGGCTGCGGCACTGCCAGATCAAATCGAAACAGGCGTTCAGGCCGCAATCGCCGCATGGCGGGATGCGGGGCATATCCGTGCGCGTGCGGGTGTGCCGATTTACACTGCGGATCATCGCCGTAATGTCCTGAACATTCGGGTTCCGATTGTCCCGGGTGGGGCCTTTCAGGTGGGGGAATTGTCGCCATCGACCGCATCGGATGTGACGACCCCCGCCCTGCAGGCAATCGCCGGATTGCCCACCGGCGCTGCATTGACCCCACAGGTTTTGTCCGATGGTCAAAAGCGATTGGTCCGCAGCGGCGCGTTTCGTTTTGTCACCCTATCCCCTGGTGCAGGCCGTGGGCCGGTTCTGCCGATTACCGCCAATGTTCAGGATGAAAAACCACGGCGTATCGGTTTTGGCGCTGGCTTTGCCACCACCGATGGGTTGAATTTGGATGGGTTTTTTTTGCATCGCAACCTGCGCGGAGGGGCCGAACGATTACGCCTTTGGGCCTCGCTTTCGGGGGTGCGCGCGCATGGCGGAATAGACAGCACCATTGGTGCGCGCCTGGCCAAACCTGCGTTTATCGGCAGTGATGTCACCGGATTTGCTCAAATCGAAGCAGAGCAAACCAAAGATCCACTGGCGCAAACGCATGATTTGTCTGTTCAGGGCGGGCTGCAGTACACTCCGGTTGATAAGGCGGCATTGCAATATGGCGGCGCGGTGCAACTGTCCCGTACCCTGCGGCAAGATGCATTGGTGGATCGGCGTGATTGGCTGCTGTCGGCCCCAATTTATGCGCAGATGGATCGGCGCAATGGGCGCGGCGTATATGCGGCCATTTCGGTTGAACCGTTTGTGCAATCTTCGCGGGCGGGGGCAGGGCTGTCGGGGCAGGTGGATTTGCGTGGGCTGTGGCGGTTTGGTCGGCGGTTAGGGCTGGCCGCTTTGGCGCAATATACATCTGTTATTGGTCCGGATCTGACGCAAACGCCCGCGCGGTATCTGGTGTATTCGGGCGGGGCCAGCACGGTGCGCGGCCACGATTACAACAGTTTGGGGGTCATCACATCGGGCGTTGAAACCGGCGGGCGTGCCCGGATTTTGGCGCGCGGCGAATTGCGGGTTGATCTGCCAGGCGCCTGGGGCGGAAATGTCTTTTATGATTGGGCACGTGTGTCGGCGCAGGCGATGCCGGATTGGGATGATCCGTTTCACAGCGGCGCTGGAATAGGTATCAGCTATGACACCGGATTTGCCCCGCTGCGGCTGGACATTGCCACGCCGCTGGCGGGTGGCGATCATGGTGTGGCGCTTTATCTTGGGATTGGGCAGGCGTTTTGATGCGGATCTTGGCCCTTATTCTGTGTGCATTGCTGCCCATATCGGCGGCGGCGCAAAGCGAAGATCGATCCTTGCTTGAGGCCTGGTTGGCCGAGCAGCTGTCGACCCCCCAGCGGCAGGTGCAAATCGATGGGTTCACTGGGGCGCTGTCATCACGCGCGCAAATGCGGCGGTTGGTGATCGAAGACGCGCAGGGGCCGTGGTTGGTGGCCGATGATTTGGTGCTGGATTGGGATCGCGCTGCGCTTTTGGGCGGGGCGTTGGTTGTGCATGAATTATCGGCCAAATCGCTGCATATCCTGCGCGACCCACCATCCCAGGGCGCGGCCGATGACACGGGGTTCAGCCTGCCGGATCTGCCGATCACCATTGCGATTGCGAAAATGCGCCTTGATCGGGTGCAAATTGATGCGGATGTCTTTGGTCATTCTGTCGAAGGGTCCATGACGGGGGCATTAAGCTGGGGTCCAGAGACCCGCTTGATTGATCTTTCAATCGCCCGCCGTGATGGGGTATCTGGACAGATTGATGTGTCATTGGCGCAGCAGGGCGCAACTGCGCCAATCACCGCCCAGATCGACGCGTCTGAAGGCAAAGGCGGTCTGATCGCCCATTTGTTGGGCCTACCCAATGCGCCCGCCTTGCAGGCAAAGGGTGATTTTTCTGCTGCGGGCGATGATCTGCACGGGCAGTTGCAGGTTTTGGGGGATGCCGCGCCAATTTTAACGGCCCGCTTGGAAACGATTCCATCGGGCGGGGCGACCCCTTATCAATTACAGCTGAAGGGTGATCTGCGCCCATTGCTGCCTGCGCAATTCCACAGGGCCTTGGGTCAGGACACCGCTGCATCGGTGACGTTTGGTCGCCGCGATGGTGGCGGCTGGACCCTTCCTGCGCTGCGCATAACCCTGCCATGGATCCAAGCAAACGGGGCGCTGTCGGTCGATGCCACGGGGGCGCTTCAGCATCTGGATCTGCGCGCCAGTGGCGGGCTGCCTGATCTGCCGGACCTTATTCCCAGCGGTGTGCAGTTTGGGCAGGGGGATCTGCAGCTGAAATTGGCGGATGAAAATGCCGATTGGCAGATATCGGCGCGGCTGCAGGGTTTGGCGTTTCAGGGTGTTGGATATGATCTGATCACTGCCCAGGCCACGGCGCCGCGCCGCGGCAATGGTCCGGCGCAATTGGCGCTGCAGGGTGCGGGCGCGCGCAATGAGGTGTTGCAACGCGTCCTGCCCGCCCCGCAGGTTACGGCAAAGATTGCAAACCTATTGGCGTGGCGATCGGCGCAAATAACACTGGATCTGCGAGATGATGACACCATCACGGCTGCGGATGTGGCGGGGGTTTGGTCTGATGGGTTTCAGGTTTCTGGCCTGCTTGCCCCGGGGCTGTTGGCTGATCGGCGCCCCTTTGGCGCCATACGCCTGTCTGGGCAGCTGGATCGTGATGGGGACAGCCAGATATCCTTGCAATCCCACAGCGGTGCGGTGATCGATATATCAGGCCAAGTTGCAGCGGATCCGGATCTGACGATCCGCGCCGCTGCGCCCGGGACGGTGTTGGACCCTTGGCTGGCCCCGCGCCGATTGCGCGGGACCATTGCGGCACAAGGGGCGCTGCGCGGTGATTGGGCGCTGGATCAGCTGACGATCACCATCACCGGGCGCGCCCTATCATTGCTGGATCCAGATTTTGGTCCGGTGATGCAAAACGCGGCTTTGGATGCAACAGTTGAACAGGCGCGTCTTATGGCTGCGCTGCGCGGGGATGATGGTCGATTGGTCGCTGATGCTGTGGTGGATTTATCGAATGGCGGGCATACTGTGCAGCTTCGACTAAAGAATAAACCCCTATCCCTTGCTGCCTATGGCACGGCCGAGGTCAGCGCAGATTTACAACTGACAGGGTCGCCAGATGCCGCGCCGCGGCTGTCGGGGCAAATCACATTGGGCCGAACTGAATTGCGCTTGCCGGATCAATTGGGCAGCACCGGCCCTGCGCCGCTGGCGCAGGTGCAGCACATCGGCGCATCCGCCGATGTGATCGCCAGCTTGGCGCGGGCGGGTTTGGCGCCGCAGGCCGCGCGGCAGGCGCCCGCGCGTCCAATACAGTTGGACGTCACGCTGGACGCCCCTGCGCGGGTTTTCCTGCGCGGGCGCGGAATTGATGCGGAATTTTCCGGCGCGCTGCGCCTGACCGGGCCAGTGCATGCGCCCGATCAGCAAGGCCAGTTTGATTTGCTGCGCGGGCGCATGGATTTGCTGGGGCAGCGGCTGAACCTGACCGAGGGGCGGCTGCTGTTTCGTGGGGCCGCCCTGCCGCAGGTCACGCTGCAGGCGCAAGCCGCGCGCGATGGCACGCAGATCACCATTGCCCTGTCTGGCCCCATCGACAGCCCCGATATCACCCTGTCATCCGTGCCTGACCTGCCCGAGGCCGAGGCGCTGGCCCTGCTGATTTTCGGCACGGATGCGGGCCGCCTGTCCAGCCTGCAGGCCCTGCAATTGGTCGCCGCGATCCGCAGCCTGTCGGGCAAGGATATCGGTATCACCGAACGTCTGCGCCGCGCCACGGGGGTGGATGATTTTGATGTGGAAACCGACGCCAGCGGTCAAAGCGCGCTGCGTCTGGGCAAATACTTGGGCGAAAATCTGTATACCACGCTGACGCTGGGCGCTGCGGGGCAGACGCAGATTGAACTGAACCTAGACCTGAACGACAATATCACCGCCAAAACCAGCATCGGATCAGAAGGCGGTCAGGGGGTCGGATTGTATTACGAGCGCGATTACTGACCGGCCTTTACCCCCAGCAGCCCCTTCAGCTCATAGATTAAATCCAGCGCATCGCGCGGGGTTAATGTGTCGGGGTGCAGGGCGGCCAAACGATCCTCGACCGCCGATGGGGCGACAGTGGGGGCCGGCGCGGGGGGCGTTGCGGCAAACAGGGGCAAATCGTCGATGATGGCTTTGGTGCTGCCGCCGCTGCGCTCACCTTCCTCCAGCGCGTGCAAAACGGCGCGGGCGCGTTCGACCACGGAAGGGGGCAGCCCAGCCAGCTGCGCCACCTGCACGCCATAGGACCGATCGGCCGCGCCTTTGCGTACCTCATGCAGGAAAATCACCTGACCGTCCCATTCCTTTACCGCCACAGTGGCGTTTTCCACGCGGTCCAATTTGCCGGCAAGCGCGGTCATTTCATGGTAATGCGTGGCAAAAATGGCGCGGGCTTTGTTCACATTGTGCAGATGTTCCAAACAGGCCCAGGCAATCGACAGCCCGTCATAGGTGGCGGTGCCGCGGCCGATTTCGTCTAAAATCACCAGCGCTTGTGCATCGGCCTGGTTCAGAATGGCGGCTGTTTCCACCA
>JALQTR010000153.1 GCA_023260835.1 Paracoccaceae bacterium | reverse complement strand
CGCTTTGGCGAGGACCTGATGAGCCGCGTGTCCTATGCGATGATGAACCCCGGCGGCAGCGATGAAATGACCGCCGCTGTGCGTGAGGCCATCAACACCCTGATCGGCGCGCTGAGCGATGAAGCCCAAGTCGACCCCCGCCTTTTGATGGAGGTGGTGTTCGTCTGTAACCCCGTGATGCACCATCTGCTGCTGGGGATTGATCCCGTGGAACTGGGGCAGGCGCCCTTTGCGCTGGCGACATCAGACAGCGTAACACTGGATGCAACCCATCTGGATTTATCCGCGATGAACCCCGCTGCGCAGGTCTATCTGCTGCCCTGTATTGCAGGGCATGTAGGCGCGGATGCGGCCGCTGTGGCCCTGTCGGAACAGCCCGGCAAATCCGAAGATTTGGCCCTGATCGTGGATGTTGGCACCAATGCTGAAATCCTGCTGGGAAATACCAGCCGCGTGCTGGCCTGTTCATCGCCCACCGGCCCCGCGTTCGAAGGCGCCCAGATCAGTTCCGGCCAACGCGCCGCCCCAGGCGCGATCGAAGCCATCACCATTGACCCCAGCAGCAAAGAGCCGCGCTTCCGCGTGATCGGTGTTGATCTTTGGTCGGATGAAGACGGCTTTGCCGAAGCCGTCGGCGATGGCGGAATCACTGGCATCTGCGGTTCTGGCATTATCGAGGCCGTGGCTGAAATGCGCATGGCGGGGCTTTTGGATCCATCGGGCCTGATCGGGTCGGCCGAACAAACCGGCACCACGCGCTGCATCACCGAAGGGCGCACGCATTCCTATGTGATCTATGATGGGCGCGATACCGGCGGCCCGCTGGTCACCGTTACCCAAGGCGATATTCGCGCAATTCAGCTGGCAAAATCAGCCCTGTTTGCGGGGGCAAAACTGCTGATGGATGAAATGGGTGTGGACACGGTGGACCGCGTGGTTCTGGCTGGGGCTTTTGGCGCGCATATCTCGCCAAAACACGCGATGGTTCTGGGCATGATCCCCGATGTGCCGCTGGACAAAGTCACCAGCGCCGGCAACGCCGCCGGCACCGGCGCCCGCATTGCCCTGTGCAATCTGGCCGCCCGGCGCGAAATCGAAGCCACAGTGCGCAATATCACCAAGGTCGAAACCGCGATTGAACCCAAATTCCAAGAGCATTTCGTCAACGCAAACGCCATCCCCAACGCGGTCGAACCCTTCCCCAATCTGGGCCAGATCGTGACCCTGCCGCAGGTTAATTACAACCAAAACAGCGGCGACGGCAGTGGGCGCGGCGGCAAACGGCGGCGGCGGGGGTAATCCCCGCCCGATTGCCAGCAGCAGATTTGCGGATGCAAGTGCGTAGAAAGGCTCTTGCACAAGCGCGGCGCGGACGGTAATGACCGAGGCAGAGCGCGGGTATGATGTAATGGTAGCCTGTCAGCTTCCCAAGCTGAACGCGCGGGTTCGATTCCCGCTACCCGCTCCAATCTCCTGTAAATTGATGGAATTGTGCATCGATCAAGGTGCCGTAATTTGCTGAATTTGCACCATCACTGGGCCGTTCGATGAAGCGGTTTATATAACAGCCACACGAACAGGTTAACCAAAGGACCCCCCATGCGTAATACGTTACCACCAAATGCCCTTCACCCAACCATCCGGCAACAGGTGCTGGAGTATCACGCCAGTATTGTGCAGGAGGTTCAGCAGACAATCCAGAACCACCGCATCGTTGTGGTTGGGATGCGCTGGAATGACAGCGTCTGGATGGCTCGTCGCAATTTGAACAAGGCTGGGTTGGATTTCAAATACATTGAATATGGCAGCTATGTTACCGGATGGCGCAAACGGTTGGCCCTGAAAATGTGGACTGGATGGCCGACATTTCCAATGGTCTTTGTGGACGGGCAATTGGTGGGGGGGAATTCAGACCTGAAACAGCTGCTGGATGCCGGCAGTGTATAGATAACAATACCTAGTTTCAAAATGTGACTTAATGATTGCGCCGCGCCTGGCAACTTGCTAGACATGAGCAACACACCCTTGTTGGGGGGCGCTGATGCCTGTTTTGACGATGCCAGTATTTAGGTTTATTTTTTGGGCTATCGCGGCATTAACCTTGTCGTCTTGTGGCAATGACACCACGCAACCACAGCCCCAAAACGCCACACCAGATAAAGCTGATTATGCGACATATATGGTCGTCATGCCCGACATTGCCTGCCCGAACACATGGCGCAAACGGGCATTGGTCCGCGCGGATGTGGTGCATAAATATATGAAATACTGCTATTATAAATAACGGATTATGCGATCAAAGAGCCGGTTTATAATAACCAAACTGGTCATTGTGCAGTTTGCCGGTCTTTGTCAGCATCTTTAAACACCGAAAGACGGTTGGGCGTGACAGGCCATCCTCTTTGCAATCGTCAATGATCGCATCCGTTTTGGCCTGCCCAGATGCATCTGCCAAATTCACAACCGACATCAGAACAACCCGTTCTGAATGCGACAGCTGGTCCAGGCACAGGTCTTTCTCCATGCCCCGAATGATACGGTATAAGGCGCTTAGTCGAATTAAACTGGTCATTTTGTAAGATGTATCTTGCGGCTGATTAATAGAAGAAGCCCAAGACATAGCATCACACCAATCGTATCGCCAGCAATAAATCCAATCAGCGTTTTCAATCCATCTTCGGGTAAGATTTGATTGGTAAAGGCCAGTGATTTTCCGATCGAGTTCAAAACAGACGACATCAACCCCACCAATACAAGTGGGCGCCACAAACGGATCGAATGCGTTCTGAAATCCAGCCGAATATTCGCCGTTTCAAACAAAACCAACACCGCATAGGCACACCCACCCCCAACCATGGCGCTGATGGCATGGCTGGTCAGGTCAGACATGGATTGCAAATTCGACGTTACGGCTGCCGAACAAAACAGTTCTGCCAAAATCAGCGGCAGGATTGCCTTTTCACGATACAGCCAAGTTCCCAGCACCCGAACCCCATGCGGAATAAACGCAAGGCTCAGAATGCCCAGCCCCGGGAAAATACTGGCCTGCAGCGGTTTAACCCCAAACCAAACAATCGCAAAGGTGACCAAATAGGCCAAAAACAGTATCATCAGCTCGATCAGCGACACATTCTTATCCGCCATGGTGATGCTGAAATCCATGGGCGTTTCATCGCCCGCTGGCCGCGATGATGATGGGGTAAGACCGGAATCGCCGTTTGATCAAAATGTTCAACACCGTAATAGGCGATCCATTTTGCAGCACCGCCCAGGTCAAGCCGTTTGAAATGCATATCAAAATCACGGTCCCGCCAAGCCGTGGTTTGAAATTGATTGGCATCCCACCCAAAGGCAACAAAGGTGGCTTTGGGTGTCTTTTGCAATTCGGCAATGCCGCGTTCAAGGATGTGTCGAATATGGGCGCGTTCATTTATCTGATAAACAGAAATGAAATCATCACCCACATAGCTGGATTTAGATGGATCCGCCAAATAGGGCCGATTATTTTCCAACCATTGGTCGTTGTGGTAAATGATTTGATGGGTTTTTTCATCAAAAACAACCATTGAAATCGACGATTGTTGGGCAGATATGGCCGCAATGTCGTTGCTGTATGTTGTTCCAAAGTCAGGCAAAACGCCATCAGAAGACGCCATAGACCGCGCACCCCACATTATGTCATTCTATGCACAATGTAGCTTATAATGATACAAGTCAATCATGAAACCGTCATAACAGAATGACGGTTCATCCGGGCAATCCTTATGGTGTCTGTATCATAAATAGCCAAATGCAACGATCACCATCAGATAAAACCCAACGGTAGACCGAAAATGCGCAAAACCACAGGCGGTTTGCTGCGCAATCAAACGGCGTGAGATCATCGCAACCGCCATATAAAATGGCACAACCTGAAGGCATGAAAAATGCGACAGCGGCCCCAGATTTTCAGGATGATAATAAAAGATAAAGCTGCCAAATAGGGCGTAAAAGGGGATATTCACGATCAATTCAATCACAATTGCTTCGATCCCGAACACAACCATGCTCAGCGCCGACCCCGCCCGACCAAATCCGGGAAACATCTGATCCCGCAGATAACTGTAAAACCCAAAAATACCCCACACAACAGGAAAGAAATATGTAATATTCCCCCCCTTGGCTGGGTAAAGCTGATAGGTCCAAAGCGGCGCGCCAAATAGCCAACGCCATACGGAATTCACCGCATCTTCCCCCGCAGCCCCAAATAAAATGAACAAAAGCAGCGTAAAAACCAATCGGCGTGGGTGCAGTTTTGGCCAGGCGCGCGCGATCCCCGCAACAGACAAATAAGCCAGCGCGATCAGCGCCACCCCATACACCAGCCCCCCATATATCGATGGCGCGAAAACCCCCGTATAATTTTGGGCGAATAAGTCAGTTGTAAACATGGATGGATCGGCTGTCATCAATGGGTCCCATTTGCAATGCGGTTATTTGGCCAGGTCATGATTTATCTGGTCCACATCCAATGCCGCCACAGGGCCGCGCCGCGATGGATCATCTGGATCATATCGCATCAGGGCAAAATCCTGCGCATATGTTTTTTGCATCACATGAATTGACGCATCATCAAAATACGCCGCTGTTGGCGCCATTTGTTTGGGCCCATAAATGCCGGATGGATTGAACTTTGGGGTACTTGCCACGTCCAGGTCGAACGCACTGTACTGATCTATCAGGGCCTGCAGGGGGGGGTGCATATGCTCGGTATGGAAGGCATGGGTTAGGCGCATCCCCTGACGAATCTGGCGGGACAGGTGGTCGCTCATCCCCTCCCAATGGATATCAGGCCGTGCAATGGGGTTGGCCTCTAACGTTCCTGCGGCGAACTGCAAAAACCCGCGAAAGGCGGCGATCTGCGCCGCCGGATCCGTGGTAATTGCGCCGTGATCAACACCGAATTGGTGCAGGGTTTTATGATACAGTTCATGACAATAAACCGTGCCATCACGCTGCCGGCCACCGATTTTATCAAAAAACGCCGACAGCACCCGACGATAGGGATTGCGCATTGCGGTAAATACCACCGCGCCTGGACGCTGCACATGGGCAATTAATTTGGGCCGATCATCAATGTTGCGCCATTTCAACAACCCATCATCGGCATCGTGAATATCCCCCGGATAAAACCGCCCCTGCGCCGCAAAATACAGCATCTGCCCAATGCTGGAACAGCCACATTTGGGCAAAATGCGATATGTCAGCCGCCCATCAGGGGTGGACCATACACCATCAAGGATCATCAGAATTGCCTGTTTTCGTACACCGCCCCAACAAACGCGGTTTCTTTGCCGTGTGCAAGCAGATAGAGTGCGAATGAACCCCAAAAGGACTGCCCCTTGACCCCGCCACCCGTTCAAATCGCCTATTTATTGCTGTGCCACCAAAATGTGGATTTGGTGATTGATCAGGCGCGGGCATTGGCCAGTGCCGGGGACCGCGTGATGATCCATTTGGACCGCCGTGCGGGGCGCGCGGGGATTGCACAGCTGCGCGCGGCCTTTGCTGGGCGCGATGATATTCGTCTGACGCGGCGGCGGATTGCCTGTGGCTGGGGGGGGGTCATTGATCCGTGCCACGCTGCTGTTGATGCGATCTGCGCGGGATGCTAGGGCGGGGGTCACGCATTTCTATCTTTTGTCAGGGGATTGCTATCCCCTGATGGGCGCCGCTGATATCCGCCAAAAACTGGCCGACGATCCCCGTGATATGATCGAAACCGGCGAATATACCCATCTGGGCCATATCCATACAGCGGCGAATGCGCAGCGCCTGCACCTCTATTATCCGGTGAATGAACGCAGGCATCCACAGGCCTTTGCCGCGCTGCGCTGGCTGCAGGTCCGTCTGAGCCTGAAACGACGCCCGCCAAAGGATCTGCCCCTGCGCATGGGGCGGCAATGGTGGTGCCTACGGCGCAGCACAGTGGATGCGATCCTGACCCTTTTGGCGCGCCGGCCAGATATCATGCGGTTTTTTCGCTGGGTTTGGATCCCAGATGAATCCCTGTTCCAGTCTGTCATTCGCATGGTGGTGCCTGCGACGCAGATCAACACAATTTGCCCAACTGCCTGCGCCTTTACGCGGGCCAGAACGCCGGTGGTTTTTCATGATGACCACCGCGATGTTATCGGCGATCCAGAGGCATTATTTATCCGCAAAATCAGCCCGCAGGCCCTTCAGCTGCGCAATGACTTGCTGCAGGTTTTTCAGGGGCAGAGGGCGGCCTCAAAAGGTGATGTTTTGGCGCAATATCACAACCAAAACCCTCGGCACATTATGGCCAGCCATCCGTTTCATGCGGTCAACCTATCCAATGATCCCTATATGCTGATGCGCGGCCACCAGCTGCCGCCATCCGCCGATCTTATGGTGGGCATCGTTCCGCCGGATACAACTGCACAAGATGTTGCTGCACTGTCTGGGGCGCTGGCCCCTTTTGTGGCTGGGCCTGCCATGGGGTTGGTGTTTGATGGGGGTCTTCATCCCTTGCCTGATTTGGGCGGCTATCAAATGGATTTACGCCGCAATATCTGCGCCAGTTTGGACATGATTTTACGCGCTCGGTCCGCATCCGCGGGGCTGTTGTTTATTCGTGCCGATGACAGCGATGCGATTGCGCAGCTGGCGCAGATACGCCCGCAAATTCGGCTTTGTGTTTGGCCCGATTTGGGTGTGCCAATGGATCTGGCGGCGCAAAATCGGCTGATCGATTTGATGCAACAGGTTGGATTTGATGCACCCCCCCTCTTGCACAGGACGCTGGGATCGGGGAAAACAACCGCGTATTTGCAAACCTTCCTGCGCCTTACATCCGATCAGGCGGCCGGCGCCGCCGCCCGGATGACAGCGCAGCATCAACAAGGATGATCCACCATGGCCATAGCCTATGACGATCAAAATATCTTCGCCAAGATCCTGCGCGGCGAAATTCCAAACAACACGGTTTTGGAAACCGATCACACACTGGCCTTTCGGGATATCGCCCCGCAGGCGCCGGTGCATGTCTTGGTGATCCCCAAAGGCCCCTATGTCAGCTATGACCATTTTGCAGCCGCAGCCAGCGATGCGGAAATCGTTGATTTTAACCGCACTGTGGCCAAGGTCTGCGCCATGCTGAACATCGCGCTGGACAGCGGCGGCGCGGGCTTTCGCGCCATCAGCAATTCTGGCGCGCATGGCGTGCAAGAGGTTCCCCACTATCATCTGCACATCTTGGGCGGCACGCCCATGGGGCGGATGGTGTCCAAATCTGTTCAGGCGTAACGCCATTTCATAAGGAAGATTGCCATGACAATCCCCGCACCAGAAACGAAAACAGTCTCCAAAAAACGCATTGCCTGTGACGGCGGCGAAGGGGCATTGGGCCATCCACGCGTGTGGCTGCAAATCCCAGCCGATGCAGACAGCATCGAATGCCCCTATTGCGATTGCAAATTCATTTATCAGGCTGACTGACCGCGCGCTGCACCCTGCCTGCACGGGCGGGGCGCTCACTATGTTAGGCGGCGGGATTTTCTGCGTTGAAGGTCCCGCTGACACGGCCCAGCAACATAAAGGCGCGGGCGGTGCGGGTTTGCGCCAAACGGTCCAGATCCGCATCCTCGAACCCGGCGGCATGGTCGATCAGGTATTTATCGAACAGGCGCAGAAAATGATGAACGGCATCGCGGAACACCACATCGGTGCGCATCCGAGTGGCCACACGCACCGCCAGCTGAGCCGTGCCGATATCCCCCAAAGCCGCCACCTGCGCGCCGCGGCTGCCTTTGGCAAAACTGCGCCAGGCTGACGGGGCTATGGGACCCGGGGCCATGTCATCCATATAAACGCCCAACTGGCTGAGCATGCTCAGCGCGTCCTGTGCCGCGCGCAATAGTGGCCGGCTGCTGGGCAAATCCATTGCGCGGCGCAGCAATGCAAAGCCTGCGGCATCATCCTCATCCTGCGGAAAGGCCAGCGCGCCCAACCATTGATCTGTGCTCAGGTGGCTGGTGTCCACATCCCCCAATCCCAGATCCAATGTGGGCTGTGGCGCGGGGGCTTCGGGTTTGGGTTTTTGTTTTGGGCTGGCTTTGCTGGCCGGTGCGGCGGATTGCTTTGGCTCTGAGGCGGGGGGTTGGGCGACCTGATCCACCGCAGCGGGCTGGATTAAATCCTGCACCGCAGCAATCTGTGCGGCCTGCGCGTCATCCAGTTTCTTTTCAATGGCCAGCCGCAGCGGAGTCAGATCCAATGATCCAGCCCGCTGGGTTTTCAACGCTGCCAGTTCACGCCGCAGATCATCAACGTCATCCCCCCAGGATTTACGCAGATAAAATACCGCGGCGGCGATGGCCAGCAGATTGGCAATGCCCAAAGCCATCAAAAAATTGACCATGATTTTCAACCCCAAATTCAGGCGGATGGCCCGCCATGACATAGCATAAGCCGTCACAGGGGCCGCTTAAACCCCCCATAACGTAAAGGGCGAATTATTTATATTCGATCGTCAAAATTTCGTAGGATTTTTCCCCACCCGGGGTGCGCACTTCGACGCTGTCGCCCTCATCTTTGCCGATCAGGGCACGGGCAATGGGGGATTTGACGTTCAGCAGACCTTTTTCAATATTGGCTTCATGTTCACCAACGATCTGCCAGGTCTTTTCTTCATCGGTGTCTTCATCCACCACTGTCACGGTGGCGCCAAATTTCACTGCACCTGACAGGGTTTTGGGGTCGATGACTTCGGCAAGGGATAAGATGCCCTCGATCTCTTTGATGCGGCCCTCGATGAAGGACTGTTTTTCGCGCGCCGAATGGTATTCGGCGTTTTCAGACAGATCCCCATGTTCGCGCGCCTCGGCGATGGCTTTGATGATTGCCGGACGTTCGACATGTTTCAGCTGCTTCAGTTCTACCTCAAGCGCGACATGGCCTGCCGCTGTCATTGGGATCTTATCCATCTGATCGCCTTTCTGTTTACATCTTTTGGCCCACCAAAAGCGGGTCAGCGTTCCCCAATGGATTGCGCGTTTTGCCCGCCAGTGCAAGAGGTTTGGCAAGATCCCCCCACAAAAACCTGTGCTTGCAGGGGGGGCGCAGCATGGGCTAGGCTGAATTCAGCACGTGTTTCAAAAGGACGCCAACCCCATGCGCCAACCCCCAAAACGCCCGCTAACACTGCGCGATGTATCGGCCGAATGCGGCGTGTCGGAAATGACCGTCAGCCGGGTGTTGCGCGGCACTGGCGATGTCAGCGCGGCCACACGCGATAAGGTATTGGCCGCGGCCAAGGCGCTGGGATATGTGCCCAACAAAATCGCCGGCGCATTGGCCAGCCAGAGGGTGAATTTGGTCGCCGTCATTATCCCATCGGTGTCCAACATGGTCTACCCCGAGGTGATGAATGGCATCAACAGCGCGCTTCAGGGCAGCGGGTTGCAGCCCGTGGTGGGTATCACCGATTACCTGCCGCAAAAGGAAGAAGAGGTGCTGTATGAAATGCTGTCCTGGCGCCCATCGGGGGTGATCATCGCCGGGCTGGAACATTCAGATGCTGCCCGCGCCATGATGCAGGCCGCGGGCATTCCCACAGTGGAAATCATGGACACCGATGGCAAACCCGTCGACAGCGCCGTGGGCATTTCTCACCGCCGCGCGGGGCGCGAAATGGCGCGGGCGATCCTAAAGGCAGGGTATCGTAACATCGGATTTTTGGGCACGAAAATGCCGCTGGATCACCGCGCGCGCAAACGGTTCGAGGGCTTCACCGAGGTGCTGGCCAAAAACGGGGTCGAACTGATGGACCGCGAATTTTATTCCGGCGGATCCGCCCTGCTGAAAGGACGCGAGATGACAAAGGCCATGTTGTCGCGCAATGAAGATTTGGATTTTCTATACTATTCCAACGATATGATTGGCGCAGGGGGGCTGCTGTATCTGCTGGATCAGGGACGGGACATTCCGGCGCAAATCGGGCTGGCTGGCTTTAACGGGGTTGAACTGCTGCAGGGCCTGCCCCGCCAGCTGGCCACGATGGATGCCTGCCGGTTTGAGATTGGCCAAAGGGCGGCGCAGATCATTCTGGAACGGGTCAATGACCCCAATGCGCAGGCCGGTCAAATCATCGAATTAACCCCAAAGCTGAGCGTCGGCGACACATTGCGCCGCTGACCCCTTGCCATTTTCGCAAATCGCTGGTCAATTTCGCGCTGTGATCTAACTGAGATCCAACCCCCGTGACATGAGGCCCAATATGCGTGACTTTCAAATCCCTGGCCGGTCGGCCGTTTATGCCCAAAATGGTATCTGCGCCACATCGCACCCGCTGGCTGCGCATGTTGCGGTGGATACTCTGCGCCGTGGCGGCAACGCCATGGATGCGGCGATTGCTGGGGCCGTTTTGCTGGGCATATGCGAGCCGCAAATGACTGGGATAGGCGGGGATTGCTTTGTTCTATGGTCCAAGGGGCCAGACGCGCCAGTGCAATCCCTGAACGGGTCAGGCCGCGCGCCAGCGGCATCAAGCGCGGATAGCTTGCGCGCGCGCGGCATATCGAGCGTGCCGCTGAACACACCCGAGGCCGTGACCATCCCTGGTGCCATTGATGCCTTTTGCCACCTGTCCGAAACCGAAGGGCGCCTGGGCATTGATGCGCTGCTGGCCCCCGCCATTCATTACGCAGAAGAGGGCGTGCCCGTGGCCCCGCGCGTTGCACTGGACTGGGCCAAACAGCAGGGCACCTTGCAAGGCGCTGCGCGCGATCATTACCTGATCGGTGGCGCGGTTCCGCAAACCGGACAAATCTTCCGCGCCCCTGCGCAGGCCGCAGCCTTGCGCGAAATAGCACGAAATGGCCGCGATGGGTTCTACACCGGACCCGTGGCCGAAGATATGTGTGGCGCGCTTCATGCGATGGGCGGCGTGCATGATCTGGCTGATTTCGCCAGCACCTGTTGCACCCCCACCACCCCCATCAGCGGCCATTACAAAGAATTCGAACTGATGGAGCACCCGCCCAATGGCCAAGGGGCAACCGCCATTTTGCTGCTGAATATTCTGGCGCATTTTGACCTGCCTGGACTGGACCCCTTCGGCGCCGACCGCCTGCATATCGAAGCCGAAGCAGCCAAACTGGCCTATAACGCCCGTAACCGGCTGATCGCGGATCCCGATGTGTCAGATGCCACCGCGCGGATGCTGGACAAAGGGTTCGCCGCCCAGCTGGCGGCGCTGATCCAGATGGACCGCGCTATCGAAGATGCACAGTCGATCACCGAAGCGGTGCATAAGGATACGGTTTACATCACCGTGGTGGATCGCGATCGGATGGCGGTTTCGCTGATCTATTCGATCTTTCATGGGTTTGGATCGGGGATTGCTTCGCCCAAATATGGGATTTTGCTGCAAAACCGTGGGGCGGGCTTTACCCTGACCCCGGGCCACCCAAACGAATTTGGACCCGGCAAACGGCCCATGCACACGATTATCCCCGGGATGCTGCGGCAAAACGGGCGTGTTGTGATGCCCTTTGGCGTGATGGGCGGGCAATATCAATCCGCAGGCCACGCGCGGTTCGTCACCAATATGATGGATTACGGCATGGACCCGCAATCCGCCATCGACGCCCCACGCAGCTTCCCCGATCAGGGCAAGTTGGGCATCGAAAACCGCATCAGCGATGCGGTGGCTGCCGATTTGGCCGCGCGCGGCCATGTGATCAACCGTTTGGACATGGCTCTGGGCGGCGCACAGGCCATCCGCATTGATGATGCTGGATATCTGGAAGGGGCATCTGACCCGCGCAAAGACGGCTGCGCATTGGGGTATTAAAACGCGCGGGCGGTATGCTTGGACCACATCTATCAAGGCCATCTTCTGGAGTGTCGGCTCAGCAGAGACCGCCCGCGACACCAATATCATAGCATAAATTATGCCAATCCCAAAGCAAATTGAATTCATCAGCGTAGAATTACCCGAAAATTACGCTCCAAATGCAAATTTTTCTGCATTGCTGCATTTTTAAAATGCTGCGCAGCAATTGTTTATTTTTAATGACTTAAACATGATTCACACACGCGATGCTGCGGCATTATCCCCGCTTGCACCCCGCAGCGGGTTTGGGCATGATACAGACCATGAAACGCGCTGAAATCTTCCTTTCCAATCCAGATGCCACGGCTGATCTGGCGCAGATGATTGCGCCGCTGCTGAATATGGGCGATGTGGTTCTGCTGCATGGGAATATTGGCGCAGGAAAATCCCATTTTGCCCGCGCCCTGATCCTGTCGCGGCTAGACGCGCCAGAGGATATCCCATCCCCAACCTTCACCTTGGTGCAAACCTATGACGCGCGCGGGGTCGAGATTTGGCATGCCGACCTCTATCGTCTGTCAGCTGTGGATGAGGTTTACGAATTGGGCCTGATTGACGCCTTCGAAGAGGCAATCTGCCTGATCGAATGGCCAGACAGATTGGAACGTGCCGCGCCGCACAGCGCCCTAAACATCGAATTCACCCCAAATGAGGATGGCTCCGCCCGCTATGCGACCCTGTGGGCAAGCGCGCCACGATGGGACGCGCTGATCGATCGCGTGGCCGCAGCATGACCCGTGCAGACCAAATATCACAATTCCTAATCAAAACCGGCTGGGACAAGGCCGCGCAGACCCCCATGGCGGGGGATGCATCAACCCGGCGGTATGTCCGGCTGACACTGGGCGATCGCTCCGCAATTTTGATGGATGTGGACCCGCGGCATGCCGGCCCGATTGGTCCATTCATAACAATCGCAAAGGCGCTGCGTGCCGAAGGCCTGTCTGCGCCGCGGATTTATGCCGTGGATGACCCCGCAGGTCTGGCCGTGATCGAGGATTTGGGCGATGCGCTCTATGCCAAGGTCATCACAGAAGACCCCAGCCGCGAAGCCCCGCTTTACACTGCGGCGATTGACGCATTGTGGCATTTGCATGGCGCAAAACCAAAATTGGATCTGCCCCGTGCAACGCCCGATCAGCTGGCGGCCATGTTGGATCCGTTTTTCACCGATTATCCGCCCCACAGCGGACAAGCTATTGAAAACAAGACACAAACTGCGATTGCTCAAACCATGCTGGATCTGTTGCGCAGATATTGCGATGATCAATCGGTGGTGATTTTACGGGACTTTCATGCCGAAAACCTGCTGTGGCTGCCCGATCGTTCAGGTGTCGCCCGCGTAGGCCTGCTTGATTTTCAGGACGCGCTTTGGGGGCATCCGGTATATGATATTATTTCACTGACCCAAGATGCGCGCCGCGATGTCAGCGGCGGGATCGAACAGGATATGTTGGCGCATTATGCCACCCTGTCTGGGCGCGATTTGTCTGATCTGGCACGGTCTGCCGCCATTTTGGGGGTGCAGCGTAATTTGCGCATTCTGGGGATATTTGCGCGATTGGCCCAGCAGCGTGGCAAACCGGGCTATTTGGCGCTGATCCCCCGTGTGCTGGGGTATCTTCAGCAGGGGTTATCCCATCCTGATCTGGTGCATTTGGCCGAACATCTGCGCCCCCTACTGAAGGGGAACAAGATATGAGCATCCCTTCACTGATCTTCGCCGCAGGGTTCGGCACGCGCATGGGCGATCTGACCAAAGACACCCCCAAACCGCTGATCCGCGTGGGCGGCCGCGCGCTGATCGATTACGCACTGGATATTGCCCGTGGGGTGGATGCTGCGCCGATTGTTGCCAATACGCATTATCTGGCCGATCAAATGGCGGCCTATTTGGCGCCGCAAAATGTGATCCTGTCGCATGAATCGGATATTTTGGAAACAGGTGGCGGGCTGCGCGCGGCCCTGCCATTGCTGGGCGGATCCCCTGTGGCCACGATAAATTCCGATGCGGTTTGGGGGGGCAGCAACCCTTTGGCGCTGGCACTGGCGCAATGGGATCCTGCCGTGATGGATGCATTGATGGTGCTGATCCACCCCAAAAATGCCATTGGCCATAAAGGCGGGGGGGATTTCTCCCGCGCCGCAGATGGACAGCTGAAGCGCGGCGCTGGCTTTGTTTATGGCGGGGTTCACATCCTGAAAACAGATGGGCTGGCTGACATTCACGAAACCGCCTTTTCATTGAACCGACTATGGGATGATATCCTGCGACGGGGTCGCCTCTATGGTGTGATTTACGATGGGCCATGGTGTGATGTGGGTCATCCCGCCGGTTTGGACCTGGCCGAAAGACTGATTGGGGGGGAAGATGTTCAAGCCCCGTAAAACGCCGCGCGTTTTTGCCTTGCCCTGTGGGGTGGATTTTCCTGAACAATTGGTAGCCGGACTGCGCGCGCGGATGCAGGGCCGCCCCCCCGAAGATATGGCCCGCATCACAGTGATTGTGAACACCGCACGAATGCAGCGCCGCATGGTGCAGCTGTTTGAATCGGATCATGCCACGTTTTTGCCAAAAATACGGCTGCTGTCATCGCTGGCGCAGGATCCAATTTTATATGACCTGCCGCCTGCGCGCACATCCCTGGCGCGGCGGCTGGATCTGATTGGTCTGGTGCAGGCATTGATCGCGCAGGAGCCCGATTTGGCACCAAAATCTGCCGTGTTGGATTTGGCCAGCAGTCTGGCCGCATTATTGGCAGAAATGCAGGGCGAAGGTGTCGGATTTGATGCAATCGAGGCGCTGGATTTATCCGCCCAATCCGATCACTGGGCGCGGGCGCAAAAATTCCTGACCATTCTGCGCCCATTGGTCGAACCTGCCGATGACACTGAATTGGACGCCGAGGGCCGTGCCCGCCGCGCCGCGCAGCTGCTGGCGGATCACTGGCAAACCAATCCGCCCGAGGACCCGATCATTATCGCTGGGTCAACCGGATCACGCGGGGCAACGGCGCTGATCATGGATGCGGTGGCGCGCCTGCCGCAAGGGGCGCTGGTGCTGCCGGGGTTTGATATGGATATGCCCAAATCGGGCTGGGATGATCTGCATGATGCTCTGCTGGCCGAAGACCATCCGCAATTCCGCTTTGCCCGACTGATGCAGCGGTTGGATTTATCCCCAGCGGATATTGCGCCATGGACGGACGCACCGCCTGCCGCTCCGCTGCGAACGGCGTTGGTGTCTTTGGCCCTGCGCCCCGCGCCCGTCACAGATTGCTGGATGCGCGAGGGGCCGATGCTGGGGGATTTGCGTCCTGCCGCCAATGGGCTGAACCTGATCGAAGCCCCAACCGCCCGGGCCGAAGCGCAAACCATCGCTTTTGTCATTCGCGGTGCGATTGAGGCAGGTAAAACCATTGCGCTGATCACCCCCGATCGTGGCATCACAAGGCAGGTCAGCGCCGCACTGGCCCGCTGGGGGATCCGCACCGATGACAGCGCGGGTGTCCCCTTGGGTGCCAGCCCAGTTGGGCGGTTTTTGCGCCAAATTGCCCAGCTTTACGAAGGCCAGACCGAGGCGCCGCTGCTTATCGCCTTGCTGAAGCACCCCTTATGCCACAAAGGCGCAGATCGCGGCGCGCATCTGCGCCTAACCCGTGAATTAGAGCTGCATTTGCGCGACAAGGCCCGCGCCTATTTGGCACCTGAGGATATCCAAAACTGGGCCGCCGCGCAAAAGGATGAAATGGCCACCCAATGGGCTGATTGGCTGTGCCAATGGGCCTTTGCCGATCGACCTGAATTTCCGGCCAAATTATCTGCGGTTTTGCGTGATCATCTTGCACTGGCACATATCATCGCCAATGGGCAGGGCGAAAATGCTGCGCAGCATTTTACGCAAGATGCGTGCCCAATCGGCCCTGAAACGGCCACTTTGTGGCAGGGGGATGACGGCGGTGAAGCGCGGCAAACGTTGATGGACTATTGGCAGGCCGCACAGCGCGAGCTGGCTTTGGATTACATTGAATACGCATCTGCCTTCACCACGATCCTGGGCGCGCAAAGCGTGCGCAGCACCACCGCGCCCCACCCCAATGCCCTGATTTGGGGCACGATGGAAGCCCGCGTTCAGGGGGCTGAAACCGTCATCCTGGCTGGGCTGAACGAAGGCAGCTGGCCCGAAATGCCGCCGATTGATCCATGGCTGAACCGCGCTTTGCGGGTGCAGGCGGGGCTGCTGCTGCCAGAACGGCGCGTTGGGCTGTCAGCGCATGATTTTCAACAAGCAATTGCCGCACCAGAGGTCTGGTTGACGCGCAGCATAAAATCGGACGAGGCGCAAACCGTCCCATCACGCTGGCTGAACCGCCTGACAAACCTGCTGAACGGCCTGCCCGATCAAGGCGGCAAAGAGGCACTGGATACCATGCGCGCAGGCGGCGCGCGGGCCCTGGCGCAAGCCGCTTTGCTGGAGCAACCAATTGCGGCGGATCCTGCACCCCGCCCCGCCCCGCAACCGCCCAAATCCGCACGACCAGACAGGTTATCTGTTACCCAAGTCAAAACATTGGTGCGGGATCCTTATGCAATTTACGCGCAGAAAATTCTGCGCCTTATCCCGCTTGCCCCGTTGGGGCAGACCGCGGATCCATTGATCCGCGGGACAATCCTGCATGAAATATTTGAACGCTTCATCCGTGATACGATGGATGATCCTGATCTGTTATCCGCTGCGCATCTTCGCCATGTGGCCAGCACCGTCCTGAATGCCGCAGCGCCCTGGGCCGCGGCCCGCGCCATGTGGCAAGCCCGCGTGGATAAAATCGCCCCGCAGTTCATTGCCGATGAACAAATCCGCCGCGCCACAGCCGCCCCCGCCGCGCTGGAGGCGCGCGGGCGTGCACGAGCCCTTGATGGCACCTTTACCCTGACAGGTGTGGCCGACCGAATTGATCTGGATGCGGATGGCAATGCCCATCTATTTGATTACAAAACCGGCACGCCCCCATCCCAAAAAGAACAAAAATATTTCGACAAACAGCTGTATCTGATGGCCGCCATGATCGAACAGGGGGCGTTCGGCGATTTGGCCCCGCGCCAGACCGTTCATGCCCAATACCTGTCCCTGAACGGCAGCAAGAACATTGCTGCCGATTTGGAACAATCCCCGTCACAAACCGTCTGGCAAGAATTTGAGGCCCTGCTGCTGCAATACCAAAATCCCGATCAGCCCTATACCGCGAGGGCCAAAATGCAAAAAAACAGCGATAAAGGCGATTATGATCATCTGGCCCGTTACGGGGAATGGGACACCGATCAACCGGGGCAGCGCATAAAGGTGGGATCATGACCACACAGGTGAACGAAGCCACCGCCGCCCAAATCCACGCGGCGCGCCCCAATCAATCCACATGGCTGGCTGCCAATGCCGGTTCGGGCAAAACGCGCGTATTAACAGATCGCGTGGCGCGGCTGCTGCGCGGCGGGGTGAACCCGCAAAATATTTTATGCCTGACCTATACCAAAGCCGCCGCCACAGAAATGCAGAACCGCCTGTTTGCTCGGCTGGGGGAATGGGCGATGAAGCCGGATGATGCGCTGCGCGCGGATCTGGCTGAATTGGGCGAGGATGGCCCAATCACCCCTGCGGATCTGGCCCATGCGCGCACCTTATTTGCGCGGGCGCTGGAAACGCCGGGTGGGTTGCGGATCCAGACAATCCACTCGTTCTGCGCATCCATCCTGCGTCGTTTCCCGATGGAGGCCGGCGTCAGCCCCCAATTCGTTGAAATCGAGGACAGCGATGCGGCGCACCTGCGCAGCGATATTTTCGAACAGTTGGCAGCGGATCCGGATCAATCAGATCTGCTGCGTAAAATGTTGGCGCATCTAAGTGATGCAAAGCTGCCCGATTTCCTGGCCGAAATCACGCGCCATCGCACAGAATTTGATGCCACTGTGACCGATGCGCAGATCATGGCCGCCTTTGATCTGGCAGGCCCGGTTACGGTGGGCGATCTGTGGGATGATATCTTTGGCCATGACACTGGGTTCATCAACCATCTGGCCAACCAGCTGATGACCCATGGCACGAAAACCTATCAAGATCATGCGCAGGAATTGTTTCTGCATGATTGGACCACCCCCAGCTGGGCGAAATTCGATATGCTGTGCAATCGGTTTCTATATACCCGCGTGGACAAAGACAAAGGCCGCGATATTGGCGACCCAAAATCAGGAAATTATCCGCAGGCCAACCATAAGGGCGTGCGCAGTAATTTGGCCGATCTTCTGCCGAAAATCGAAACCTTCATGGATCGCCTTGCCGCCGCCAAAGCAAAACAGATGTCCCATCTGGCGGCGCAGCGCACGGGGGATATGCACCGCTTTGCCAATACGTTTTTATCCGCTTATGCCGCCGCAAAATCAGCCCGCGGTTGGTTGGATTTCGATGATTTGATCCTGAAAACGCGTGATTTGCTGCGGGCGCCGGGATTGGCACAATGGGTTTTGTTCCGTTTGGACGGTGGCATTGACCACATTTTGGTAGACGAGGCCCAAGACACCAGCCCCCTGCAATGGGATGTGATCGAAGCCTTGGCCGCCGAATTCACCGCAGGCGAAGGCGTGCATGGGGATAAATGGCGCACTATGTTTGTTGTGGGCGACAAAAAGCAGTCCATCTATTCATTCCAAGGGGCCGATCCTGCCGGATTTGATCGCATGGCCGACCGGTTTGCGGATAAACTGGCCAATGTCGGCGACACATTGACCCGGGCGCAACTGGCGTTTTCCTTTCGATCCGCGTCGGCCGTGCTGCAGGCCGTTGATGCGGTGATCCCACCCCAAAGCGATGATGCGCGCCACCGCGCCTTTAAATCCGAATTGCCAGGGCGAGTTGACATTTGGCCCGCAATCCCCACCGCAGACAAGGCCGAAGAAACCCATTGGGCAGACCCGCTGGATCAGATGGCGCCCGAAAACCCCAAACGCCAATTGGCGCAGAAAATTGCTGCCCATATTGGGCATATGCTGCGCAATCAAACCGCAATACCAGATGGCAAGGATGGGTTTCGTCCCGTTCGCCCAGATGATTTTTTGATCCTTGTGCGGGGGCGCACATCGGGTTTGTTCGATCAGATCATCCGCGCCTGTAAATCACACAACCTGCCGATTGCAGGGGCTGACAGAATGGTTCTGGGCGCCGAATTGGCCGTGCAAGATTTAACCGCTTTGATGCGGTTCTTGGTCACGCCAGAGGACGATTATGCGCTGGCCTGCGTGCTGAAATCCCCGCTGATTGGCTGGGATGAGGCGCAGCTTTATAACCTGGCCCAGGGCCGCGGGGCGCAATATCTGTGGCAGGCGTTACGGGCTGACAAGGTTGGGTTTGCCGCCGAACTGGCCCTGCTGAATGATCTGCGTGATCAGGCCGATTTCATGCGCCCCTATGATCTATTGGAACGGGTGCTGATCAAACATCATGGGCGGCAAAAGCTGTTGGGACGGCTGTCGGTCGAGGCCGAAGACGGCATTAACGCGCTGCTGGCCAAAGCGCTGCATTTTGAACGAAGCAACATCCCCAGCCTGTCAGGGTTCATCGATTGGCTGGATGGGGACGAGGTGCAGATCAAACGCCAAACCGACACCTCTGGCGGGCTGATCCGCGTTATGACGGTGCATGGCGCAAAGGGGCTAGAGGCGCCAATTGTCATTCTGCCGGACACCGGCGGCAAGGCCGAACAGATCAAGGATCAGATTTTATCGCACAGCCAAACCGGCCTGCCCCTGTGGAAAGGCCCTGCAGATGCTGGCCACGCCCCCGCGATCAAATCTGCCCTGGATCAGGCGCGCACCCTACAGCAGGCAGAAAAGGATCGCCTGCTGTATGTGGCCATGACCCGTGCTGAAAAATGGTTGATTGTCGCCGCCGCCGGCGATGTGAAGGACCGCTGGTTTGAGAAAATCCAAACCGGGGTTCAAACGCTGGGTGCAGCCGAACATATGCACCCCACGGGGCAGGGGCTGCGGCTACAAAATGGCGATTGGCCGGATCATGCGGATGCACCCGATACGCAGGATGCGGCTGTGCAAACGGCCAACCTGCCCGACTGGGCCAACCAACCCGCGCCAGCGATTGATAAATCCCCGTCCCATTTGCGCCCATCAGATTTAGGTGGCGCAAAGGCGCTGCCTGGGGCGATGGGCGAAGACAGCGATACCGCCATGGCCTATGGCACGCTGATCCATCTGTTATTGGAACATTTGCCAACCGTACCAGATCACAAACGCGCGCAAATGGCCCAATCCATTTTATCGGCGCAGACAAATGCTGTGGATGATCGCACCGCAACGGCCATGATTGGCGAAGCGATGCACTGTCTGTCTGATCCGGCGCTTGCGGCTCTTTGGGCCCCTGATGCCCTGTGCGAAGTCACATTAACCGCGGTCCTGCCCGCGCTGGATGGCCACCGCATTCGCGGTGCCATTGATCGGCTGATCGTAACCCCCGGCCATATATTGGCGATTGATTACAAAACCAATCGGACCTTGCCCAAAACGGCGAATGAATGCCCTCTGGGAATTCTGCGCCAACAGGCGGTGTATTGGGCGGCACTGCGCCAAATTTATCCAGATCACACGGTGGAAATGGGGGTCCTTTGGACTGCGCAACCGCTGTGGATGCCCCTGCCGCAGGACCTGCTGGCCGATGTTTTGTCCCAAATCATGACGGATCCAACAGGGGTTAATTGACTGGCCCCGCCGAAACCAGCCCGGGCCTTATCTGTCTGCGGACACGTCCGCGAACAGTTCGGCCAAAATCACCTCTAACGCGCTGGCATCTTGATCGGTGAACGCATCAGGCTGGTCGCTGTCGATGTCCAAGACACCCAATAAATCACCACGAGCGTTCACCACAGGGATCACCAATTCAGATTGCGTGCTGCTGGCGCAGGCAATATGCCCCTCAAACGCGTTCACATCCGGCACCAGCTGGGTCTGGCGCAGCCGTGCCGCGGCGCCGCAAACACCCCGATCAAACGGAATAACCAGACAGCCATGCCCGCCCTGATAGGGGCCAATCTTCAACAAATTCGGCGCAACAACGCGGTAAAATCCGGTCCAATCGAACCGGTCATCCGCATGATGCAATTCGCACGCAATGGTGGCCATCAGGGCCACCATATCCGTTTCGCCATCACACAATGCCTGCAGCACCTTACGCAGGTCGGTGTAATCCACCCGCATCAGACGCGTTCGATGGCAATCGCGGTGCCTTCACCACCGCCAATACAAATGGCAGCAACACCACGTTTTAACCCGCGCTTTTCCAACGCATTGAGCAAGGTGACAATAATCCGCGTGCCACTTGCCCCGATGGGATGACCCAAGGCACAGGCGCCGCCGTTCACATTCACCTTATCCCGTGGCAGACCCAGTTCATGCATGAAGGCCATGGGGACAACGGCGAAGGCCTCGTTCACTTCCCACAGGTCGACATCGGCAATATCCCAGCCGATCTGCGCCAGTACTTTGCGCGCCGCTGGAACCGGAGCAGTTGGGAACAACGCAGGCGCCTGCGCATGGCTGGCGTGACCCAAAATGCGCGCACGAATGTTCAGGCCATTGGCGGTGGCGTGGTCTTCGCTTGCCAAAACCAACGCCGCCGCCCCATCCGAAATAGACGAGGAATTCGCCGCCGTTACAGTGCCGCCATCGCGAAACGCAGGTTTCAGCTGCGGGATCTTTCCAGGCCGCGCTTTGGCGGGCTGTTCGTCTTCGATAATGTCAACCGAACCGGCCCGTGTTTTCAGCGTCACAGGGGTGATTTCCCCATCAAATGCCCCTGATTTCTGCGCAGCCAAGGCATTCGACAGCGACCCCAGCGCATATTCATCCTGAGCTTCGCGGGTGAATTGAAATGCCTCGGCGCAATCTTCAGCGAAGGTCCCCATCAGGCGGCCCTTATCATAGGCATCTTCCAGCCCGTCCAAAAACATATGGTCGATCACTTGGCCATGGCCAATGCGCGCGCCGCCGCGCATTTTGGGCAACAGATAGGGCGCGCCGCTCATGCTTTCCATACCGCCCGCGACCATCGTATCAACCTGACCCAAGGCGATCTGATCAAACCCCATCATCGTGGTTTTCATACCAGATCCGCACATTTTATTCACTGTCGTTGCGGGAACATCATCGCCCAGCCCTGCGGCAAACCCTGCCTGACGCGCGGGGGCCTGCCCCTGTCCTGCGGGCAAAACGCAGCCCATCAGCAATTCATCCACGGTTTGCACACGCGCATCTGTCAACGCGGCGCGAATTGCCGCGCCGCCCAGCTGTGCGGCCTCTGTGCCATCAAACACGCCCTGAAAGCCCCCCATGGCTGTCCGTGCCGCCCCAGCAATAACAACAGTTTTCATCTTTTTCCCCTTCTTCAGCGCCATTCGTTACCAATTGGTAAGGATTTTGGCGCTAGATTGCACCGAAACATACGGGCGACAAAAGGACAACGTGGCGTCATGCAGATCAGCTCTGACCGGCATGGATCGGTCCAAATTATCCGATTGGGCATGTCACGCATCGATGCAACATCCGCCATTGCCTTCAAAACCCGCATGAAAACAGAAATAGATCCCGATGCCGCGCGCATTTTGCTGGATGTTGGGCAGGTCACCTTTATCGATTCCAGCGGGTTGGGCGCTTTGGTCTGGGTGTTCAAGCAAACGCGCGATGATCAGGATTTTGCCCTGTCCGGCGTAAACCCATTGGTTGATAAGGTTCTGAAATTGACCCAGATTGATCAATTCTTCACTTTCTTCGACAGGCCCGAGGATGGTCTGTCACCATAGCACCCACCATGCCAAATCCACCCCACCCTAACATCAAATTTGCTGTGATCGGTGCGGACCGGCATATGGTGGATGCGGTGATACAGCATATCTGCACCTATGCGCGGCAATATATCGACACCCCCGCAACCATAGGCCATGTGGAATTGGTCCTATCCGAGATATTCACCAACATCTTAACGCATGGCGTGACTGAGGGCCAAGAAATTGCAATTTATGTTGAATGGTGGTGTGACGGTGCGGGATTTCAGGCCCGCATTTGGGATGATGGCGAAATGTTTGATTATGTGGCACCCGATGGGCCAGTCAAACGCATCAGCAAAAACAGCATTCCCGAAAATGGCTGGGGATTAAAGATTATCCACCATCTGACACGATCCTTTGAAATCACGCGAGAGGATGCGTTAAACAAAACAAGTGTTATAATTGATACTTGATTATTCAATATGTCATAATTTTTCCTTTATTTGGCCTTTTTATACACACATAGAGCAACATATTCAAAAGTGTTAACGGTTATATTCTAAAGTCTATCATATGTTTGGACCCCACCCCTATGATAGCGCAGAATTTGCGAGTGTTTTTGGGCGCAGGCTGGCTGGTTTTTTCAATCGTAATAATTTCACACGTATCAGTTAGCCTGCGCCATGAAACGGCTGGGGCTGTCTTGTCGCAATCTGCAGCTGGCCTATCATTTCAGACATGCACAACACCACCCCATCACAGGCCCAAATTCTTTGGTTCAAACGCGATCTGAGCCTGCATGACCACCCGGCCCTATCTTCCGCAGCCGCTGCTGGGCCGGTGCTGCCCCTGTATATTATCGAACCGTCCTTATGGCGTGGGGCGGATGCCAGCGCGCGGCACTATGCGTTTTTGATCGAATCGCTGCACGACCTTCGCGCGTCATTGGCAAAACGCGGCCTGACGCTGACGCTGCGTGTGGGCGAGGCGGTGTCCGTTTTGGCTGATGTTGTCTCAATCACGGGCGCCAAGGCGCTATGGTCGCATCAAGAAACATGGAACATGGCCAGCTTTCAGCGTGATAAAGCGGTCGCCGCATGGGCGCGCAGCACCGGGCTGCAATGGCATCAACCCAGACGCATCGGTGTTTTGCGCGGACCCAAATCACGCGATGATTGGGCGGATGCGTGGCAAATGTTCATGCAATCGCCGCTGGCCAAACCACCCGATCAGATCACCGGTCTGTCTGCACCCAGTGATCCAATCCCGCGGCCAAATCAGTTGGGCCTGTTGGAAGACCCATGCCCTGGGCGCCAACGCGGGGGGCGCCGTGCGGCCATTCAGATTTTGGATGCGTTTCTACATAATCGCAGCCGCGCCTATCGTTTTGGTATGTCATCGCCGGTAACAGCCTTTGACAGCTGCGCGCGTCTGTCGCCGCATTTGGCCTTTGGCACTTTGTCCATGCGCGAGGTCCTGCAGGCCACACAGCGCCGACAAATCGCGCTGCGATCGGACGGTGACACAAACTGGGATAAATCGCTGTCATCTTTCATCAGTCGGCTGCATTGGCATTGCCATTTCATCCAAAAGCTTGAGGATGATCCCCGAATTGAATTTCAAAATATGCACCCCGCCTATGACCGCCTGCGCCAAGACACGGATGCAACGCGACTGGCCGCATGGGCTGAAGGGCGCACCGGTTTTCCGCTGATTGATGCCACCATGCGCGCGCTAATCCATACAGGATGGATGAATTTTCGTATGCGCGCCATGCTGGTCAGTTTCGCCAGCAATCATCTGTGGTTGCCATGGCAAAGCACTGCGCCCCATTTGGCGCGTCTGTTCACCGATTATGAACCCGGCATTCATTATCCACAAATGCAAATGCAATCGGGCACAACGGGTATGAACACTCTGCGAATTTACAACCCCATCAAACAATCCATGGATCAGGACCCCCATGGTCGGTTTATCAGGCAATGGGTTCCAGAATTGCGCGATATGCCGCTGGGGGCCATCCATACCCCATGGAAACTGCCCGAAGCGATGAATGGCTATCCCATGCCCATGGTGGATGAGGCCGCAGCGCGCAAAGCTGCGCAGGAACGCCTGTATGGCCTGCGTAAGACCAAGGCCCATAAGGCCCCAATGGGGGCGCTGATTGACAAACACGCAAGCCGCAAAAAACCGCCCCGCCGTCGCCGTGTGGCAGCCCCAAAAAAACCTGATCAGGGCCAAGGCGTTCTTGATCTGTAACCGGCAGCATTAAAAAGACCTAGCAAATAGGGTCTGTGCGACAAATCACCCCTATACAGATGCAAATAAAACGCGTAATGGCTGGCGCTTGATTGGCTATGTTGGCCACGCGTTATACAGAAAAGACCCTCCCCCCGTGACACAGATGATCCCCCCTGCCCTTGCGGCTGCGCTTCAATCGCGCGGCTATGATACATTGACGCCCGTTCAGACGGCTGTTTTGGACCCTGCGCTGGATGGCGCGGATATGTTGGTTTCGGCGCAAACCGGATCGGGTAAAACCGTGGGGTTTGGGCTGGCCTTGGGGGCGACCTTGCTGGGCGGGGCAGATCAATTCGGCGCAGCGGCATCGCCGCTGGCCTTGATCATCGCACCCACCCGCGAATTGGCAATGCAGGTAAAACGCGAACTGGGGTGGCTTTATGCCGAAGCCGGCGTGCGCATGGCATCTTGCGTGGGCGGAATGGATATGCGCGACGAACGCCGGGCGCTGGAACGCGGGGCGCATATTGTTGTGGCCACGCCTGGTCGCCTGCGCGATCACATCATGCGCGGCAGCATTGATTTATCCGCCATCCGCGCCGTGGTGCTGGATGAAGCCGACGAAATGCTGGACCTGGGCTTCCGCGAGGATCTGGAATTCATCCTGGCCGAAGCCCCCCAATCGCGCCGCACCTTGCTGTTTTCAGCCACCGTATCCAAACCAATCGCCGATCTGGCCCGCAATTATCAGCGCGACGCACAGCGCGTGGTGGTCAAATCCGAAACGCGCCAGCACAGCGACATCCATTACAACGCCATGATGGTCGCGCCGCAGGATGTGGAAAACGCCATCATCAATATCCTGCGCTTTTACGAGGCGCCAAATTCCATCGTCTTTTGCAACACCCGCGCCATGGTGAACCGTATCACCACGCGGCTGTCGAATCGCGGCTTTGCCGTGGTCGCACTGTCGGGCGAGCTGTCACAGGCCGAACGCAGCCATGCGCTGCAGGCGATGCGCGATGGGCGTGCGCGGGTCTGCGTGGCCACCGATGTGGCCGCGCGCGGCATTGATTTGCCTGGCCTTGATCTGGTGATCCATGCCGATCTGCCCGGCAGCCATGAAACCCTGTTGCACCGGTCGGGCCGCACTGGCCGCGCCGGGCGCAAAGGGGTCAGCTGTTTGATCGTGCCTGCCAAAGTGCGGCGCAAGGCCGAACGGATCCTGCGGGATGCGAAACTCGATGCCGATTGGGGCCCCGCCCCCAGCGCCGCGTCGATTTACCTGCAGGATGAAACCCGCCTGATGCAGGACCCCGTCTGGACCACCCCCGCCGAAGAGGGCGAGGAGGAGATGGTGCAAAAGCTGCTGGCGAATTTCACCCCCGAGGCCATCGCCACCGCCTATACCCGCGCCTACCGCGAACGGATTTCCGCACCAGAAGAACTGGCCGACATCAAAGACAGCGCCCCCGCCGCACCGCGTGATTTTGGCGCCTCCGAATGGTTCCAACTGAACCAAGGCCGCAAACAAGGGGTCGAGGTGCGCCGCCTGCTGCCCATCCTGTGCGATGGGCTGGGCATCACCAAAGATGACATCGGCGCGATTCGCCTGAACGGCGATGACAGCGCGATTGAAATTTCGACCCGCGTCCTGGACCGCGTGCGCGAGGTGATTTTGGAAGCCGATGCATTGGAAAACGGTCTGCAACTGGCCCCAATGGACACACCGCCCCCACGCGCGCCGCGCGGCAAGCCCGCCTTTGGCGGCAAAAAAACCCATCGCGGCCAAGATCGCGAGGGTCGCCCCCGCAAACCACGGCGCGATGCGCCGGGCGGATATGACGCCGCGCCAAAACCTCGCGGGCGCGCCCGGGATGATGACGCAATTTTCGGCGGCGATATGCTGCCCCCACCACATGCGAAAAAACGCCCGCAACCTGCGGGCGACACTGCGGGAAAACCCAGTCCAAAACCTCGTGGCAAACCAGCCGGAAAGCCAGCTGGGAAACCCGCAGGTAAACTGGCGGCGAAACAAGCACGCGGCGACTGGCCGACCAAACCCGACCGCAAACCGCGCAGCAAGCCGGCTGCGGGCGGTAAACCCGCCGGCACAGGGGGCAAACCCGCTGGGGCGCAATTGGCACCCAAAACCGGCAAGCCCAATAGTAAGAAAAACAAAGCCCGCCGCGCCGCAGCGGCCGCGGGGATGCAGCCGCCGACCCGCCGCAAGTGATTGAACGAACCCTGCCCGTTGGGCGGGGTTTAATCGTCAATAGCGCGGATCAATTTGCGCTCTAGCACGCGCAGAACGGCGCGCAGATCATGGCCGCGCCGCAGGATCTGCCCCTCGGGGCCAATCACCGCATACATGCCTTGCCGCAGCCGCAGCTTGGGGCGTTTTTCAATGCGATACAGCGGGTTTTCCGCGCTGCGCCGAAACACCGAAAACACCGCCACATCGCGCAAGGTGGAAATGCCGTAATCGCGCCATTCCCCCAAAGCCACCATTCGGCCATAGATGTTCAAGATCGCATTCAATTCATGCCGATCAAATGCCACCTGCTGTGGCGCGTGGGGAAAGGGGGCTGCGTTGTTCATGCCAAATACTGTGCGCTTTTGCGCCGCAATTTCAAGGGGCAGCCCCCGTTTTGATCGTTGTGCGGGTTAAAACACCACAACTGACCGGATGGATTTGCCCTGATGCATCAGATCAAACCCCTTGTTGATTTCGTCAAAGGATAAGACATGGGTGATCATCGGGTCGATCTCGATCTTGCCATCCATGTACCAATCCACAATCTTTGGCACATCGGTGCGCCCACGTGCGCCACCAAAGGCCGTGCCACGCCAGACGCGCCCCGTAACCAGCTGGAATGGACGGGTGGAAATTTCCGCGCCCGCGGGCGCCACACCGATGATGATGGATTCGCCCCATCCCTTATGCGCTGATTCCAGCGCGGTGCGCATCACATTGACATTGCCCGTGGCATCAAATGTGTAATCCGCGCCGCCCTTGGTCAAATCAACCAAATGGGCGACCAAATCCCCGCTGACTTTGGATGGGTTCACAAAATCCGTCATACCAAAGCGGCGTGCCATATCGCATTTATCTTCGTTCAAATCGACACCAACGATCTGATCTGCCCCAGCCAAACGCAGGCCCTGAATAACATTCAGGCCAATCCCGCCCAAACCAAAGACAATCGCCCGACTGCCGATTTCCACCTTGGCGGTGTTGATCACCGCGCCGATCCCGGTGGTCACACCGCAGCCGATATAACAGACCTTATCAAACGGCGCATCGGGGTTGATCTTGGCCAGCGCGATTTCCGGCATCACCGTGTGATTGGCAAAGGTTGAACAGCCCATGTAATGATAGATGGGCGTCCCATCCAGCATGGAAAACCGCGTGGTGCCATCGGGCATCAGCCCCTGACCTTGGGTGCTGCGAATGGCCTGACACAGGTTGGTTTTGGGGTTCAAGCAATATTCGCATTCACGGCATTCGGGCGTGTAAAGCGGGATCACGTGATCGCCGGGTTTCAGCGATGTAACACCGGGGCCAACCTCCAGCACCACGCCGGCGCCTTCATGGCCCAGAATGGCTGGAAAAATCCCCTCTGGGTCCGCGCCAGAGCGGGTGAATTCATCGGTGTGACAAATCCCCGTGGCTTTGATTTCAACCAGAACCTCGCCCGCTTTGGGGCCTTCAAGGTTGACCTCCATCAGCTCAAGCGGTTTACCGGCTTCTAATGCAACTGCGGCGCGTGTACGCATGTAACTTCCCCTTTATCAAACTTTCATGGCAACCCTAATGCCATGGCCGCGCGGCGCGCAAGGCCAAGGCGCGCCGAATTTGGGGCGTTTGCGACAGCCGGATGTTATTTATCCACGCGATAGGGTTTGTGGCAGCCACCACAGGTTTTACCAATCGCACCCAAGCCGGCCTTCAGATCATCCACCGATGCTGTCTGCAATCCCGCAGCGGCGGCACCAAAATCATCAGCCTTTTGCACAAAATCGGGCCAGTTTTGCCATATTTCGGGGCGCGCTTCGGATTTTGGGTCGGTTTCAGGGGCTTCGAACCGGATGGCAATCTGTGGGGCCGCAGCCACCAGCGCCGCCTTCGCCGCGGCGGCCTGATCAGCGTTAAACGCCACCGCGCCTTTGGCCATACCGCCAATCGTGCCCATGGCGGCTTTGATGTCTGTCATCAGCATCATACGGGCTTTGACGGCCTTGTTCTGCACATCCTCATGCGCGGCTGCCATCATTGGCAGGGCAATCAGCGCGGCAATCAAACTGGATTTGGATAGAAACGTCATGGCGGGGCCTCCCTTCGCTAATACCACTTATGATAGCGCGTTTGCCGCCCACGCCAAGGGAAAAATCACGCCGCCTGCGGTGCGCGGTGTTCGCGTACGGGCAGATGGATCAGCGCGCTGAAGGCGCCAACGCCAACCCCCACCCACCACACGGCCGTGTAACTGCCATAAAGATCATACATCCGCCCACCCAGCCAGACACCGATGAAGCTGCCCAATTGATGCGAAAAGAACACAATCCCATACAACGTCCCCATATACCGCAGCCCATAAAGATGCGCGATCAACCCCGATGTCAGCGGCACCGTCGCCAGCCACAGCGATCCCATCGCAACCGAGAAAATCAGCACCGTGGCAGGCGTAATCGGATTCATAATGAACAGCGCCGCCACCAAAGTGCGTCCCGCATAGATCGCCGCCAGAAGGTATTTCTTCGAATAGCGCTGCCCCAACCAGCCCGCGGCCAACGTGCCGGCGATATTGGCCAAGCCAATCAACGATATGGCCACCGCGCCCAAGGCCGATGTGCTGGTGATGCCAATCGAATGCAGCGCCCCCCCCGGCAGGATCGGCCCGCACATTTCCGTCACCAATGCGGGAAAATGCGCAGTGACAAAGGCCAGCTGATAGCCACAGCTGAAGAACCCCAAAAAGATCATCGTATAGGATGGATCTCGAAAGGCACGGCCCAGAATGTCGCCCATGCTGTCTTGCAATTGCGCCTTACTGGCCACGGGGGCGCGCATCAGCGGCAGCAGGGCCAAGCTGCCCAAAATGATTGCGGCAAAGACCAAAAACACAGATTGCCACGGCATCATTGTCAGCAACCATTCGGCCATGGGCGCCCCCACAACCTGCCCGCCGCTGCCCGCAGCGGTGGCAATGGCCAATGACATGGACCGGTTTTCATCCGATGCGGCGCGGCCGACGACGGCCAAAATCACACCAAAGCCAGTGCCGGCAATGCCAAACCCAACCAATATTTCATAGAGCTGATGCGCCAGTGGCGTCACCGCCGCGGATGACAGCACCAGCCCCACGGCATAGGTGACACCGCCCAAAATGATGGCCTTGCGATCGCCCATTTTTTCCGCCATCGCACCAAACAGCGGCTGGCCAATCCCCCAGGCCAAATTCTGTATCGCAATCGCCAGGGAAAAATCCGCCCGTGCCCAGGAAAATTCCGCCGCAATGGGGATTTGGAACACCCCAAAACTGGCCCGCACAGCAAAGGACAGCAGAATTATTGCACAGCCCACTATCAGGACGGGTGTAAAAATGCTGGGTTTAGGGGTCATCTGGCGGTGCCTTTCATGCAAGCTTGCCGCGACATTAGGCGCGCGGGGGGGCTTGTCAAGATATACGCTCTTTCCACCCGCGCGGGCGCGCGCTATGTCAGGGGCATGACGGACTTACCCACCATATATGCCCAGAAAATCGCCGCAGGCACCCTGACCGAGGACCCCGCCCAACGCGATGCCCTGATCCCGCTGGATGCGCTGCGCCACGCACTGGCACAGCCGCGCAAAAAGAGCCTGTTTCGCAAACCGCCCCCACCACCCAAGGGGCTGTATATTTGGGGCGGGGTCGGGCGCGGCAAATCCATGCTGATGGATCTGTTCGTCGATCATCTGCCCACACCCGCCCGCCGCGTGCATTTTCACGCCTTTATGCAAGAGGCCCACGCCGCCCTGCACCGCGCACGGGCAGACAATGTGGCCGATGCGCTGGCGCCCTTTGCCGCGCAAATTGCCAAAGACATCCGCCTGCTGGCCCTGGATGAAATGCAAATCACCGATATCACCGATGCGATGGTGGTGGGGCGATTGTTCCAGCTGCTGATGGATGCGGGCGTGGTGGTGGTGACCACATCAAACCGCCACCCCGATGATCTATATAAAAACGGCCTGAACCGAGCGCTGTTTTTGCCCTTCATCGAGTTGCTGAAGGATCGATTGGTGATCCACCATATGCACAGCCCCACGGATTACCGCCAGGGCTTCACCGCAGGCGGGCCGGTCTATTTCACCCCCGCCGATGCGGGGGCGCGGGCGCAGATGGATGCCATCTGGGACGGGCTGGCCGGTGGCCCCGGCGCGGCGTTAGACATCCCACTGCAGGGGCGCAGCCTGCAGATTGATCAGTACCGCAATGGCGTCGCAAGATGCAGCTTCTATGACCTGTGCGCCCGTCCGCTGGGGCCGGCGGATTATTTGGCGCTGGCCGATAAGATCAAGGTGCTGATGCTGGATGATATCCCGCAGTTGTCCCGAAGCAATTTTAACGAGGCCAAACGGTTCGTGACATTGATCGACACGCTCTATGAGGCGAAAACACGGCTGATCTGTTCCGCCGCCGCAGCGCCAGAGATGCTCTATGTCGAGGGGACCGGTATGTTTGAATTTGAACGCACCGCCAGTCGGCTGCGCGAAATGCAGGCGGCGGATTGGGGGGCCTAACCCCCATTGCCATATTGGGCGCGGGGGCGCAAAATATGGCCCACAGCCAAACCGCCACCCGGATCTGACAATGCCCAGCCTTTGCCGCGATTGTTTCACCCAGTTTGATGCGCAGCCGCGCTGCCCCGCCTGCGCCAGCCCGCGCGCGGCGCGGCATGACGAACTGTTTGATCTGTCCATCGCGCATATGGATTGCGATGCATTTTACGCCAGCGTGGAAAAGCGCGACAATCCCGATCTGGCCAATAAACCTGTGATTATCGGCGGCGGACGGCGCGGGGTTGTGTCCACCGCCTGTTATGTTGCGCGTATCCGTGGGGTGCGATCGGCGATGCCAATGTTTCAGGCGCTGAAACTATGCCCCGATGCGGTGGTGATCAAACCGCGGATGCAGGTCTATGCCGATGTCAGCCGGCAAATCCGCGCGATGATGCAGGATCTGACCCCGCAGATTGAACCCCTGTCGCTGGACGAGGCCTTTATGGATCTGTCTGGCACCGCCCGCCTGCATGGCGCGCCGCCGGCGGTGATGCTGGCGCGGCTGGTGGATCGGATGCGGCGCGAATTGGGAGTGACAGGATCCATCGGACTGTCGCACAATAAATTCTTGGCCAAAATCGCATCGGATTTGGACAAGCCCCGCGGGTTCAGCGTGATCGGCCGCGCCGATACGGCCGAATTTCTGCGCGGCAAACCCGTGCGGCTGATCTGGGGCGTAGGGGCTGCTGGGCAACAGGCCCTGTCGCGTGCCGGCATTGAAACGTTTGACGATTTGCTGCGGTGGGATTCGGCGGATTTAACTGCGCGCTTTGGGTCCATGGGCACGCGCCTTTGGCATTTGGCACGGGGGGCGGATAACCGCCCCGTCAGCCCCAACCGGCCCGTCAAATCCGTATCCAAAGAAACCACCTTTGCCGAAGACACCGCGGATGCGGATCTGCTGGATGGGCATTTATGGCGCCTGTCCGAACAGGTATCAGCGGCCGCCAAGGCCAAGGGCATCGCCGGACGCGTTGTCACGCTGAAGCTGAAGCAAACTCGGCTGAAATCCATCACGCGGCAGATCAGCCAGGATGACCCAGTGCAGCTGGCAGACCGGATGTATCGGCTGGCGCGGGCGCTGCTGGTGCCGGAATTGGGTAAGGCGCCGTTTCGTTTAATCGGTGTGGGGCTGTCGGATTTGGTGCCTGACGATCAGGCCGAACGCGGCGGCGATTTGCTGGATCCGCAAGCCGCGCAGCGCGCGGGCGCCGAACGGGCCAGCGATGCCATCCGCGCACGATTTGGCCCCGATGCGATCCAAAAGGGCCGCAGCCTGCGATAGGCCGGCCCTATTCTTGCACCCCGTGGCGTTTGCACCAAGCGGCCCATAAATCAGGGCGCCGCGCTTTGGTGATGGCTTTGGACATATCCTGCCGCCACGCATCCACTTTGCCGTGATCGCCGGATGTTAGGATATCGGGAATATCACGCCCCTGCCACTGGGCTGGACGGGTGTATTGGGGGTGTTCGAGCAGACCATCAGAAAAGCTTTCTTCGACAGCGCTGTCCTCATTGCCCAAAACGCCGGGCAGCAGGCGCACCGTGGCGTCGATCATGGCCTGGGCGGCGATTTCCCCGCCTGTCATGACAAAATCCCCCAAAGAGACCTCCATAATGCCATAATGGTCCAGCACGCGTTCATCCACGCCCTCGAACCGGCCACACAGCAATGTCACCCCATCCGATTGCGCCAAAGCCCGCGCCATGGGCTGATCAAACCGCCGTCCCCGCGGGCTGAGGTAAATCAGCGGGCGCGCAGGCGATACCCCAGCACGCGCCGCATCAATCGCGGCACCCAGCACATCGGGGCGCAGCACCATGCCGGCGCCGCCGCCAGCGGGCGTGTCATCCACATTGCGATGTTTGCCAACGCCAAAATCGCGCAAATTTACGGTTTCCAGCCGCCATTTCCCGTCTTTAAGCGCGCGGCCCGTCAGGCTTTCACCCAGCACACCAGGAAAAGCCGCGGGGAACAGCGTGATTATCTGCGCCACCCAAGCCTGCGCAAGCGGCGGCGGCCCGCCCATCAGATCGCGCGGCTGCAGCGATGGCCGCACCGCAACGCGGCCATGGGATCGTTTCGGCGCCGTCATTCAAACACCCCGTCAGGGGGATCAGCGACAATACGCCCAGCGGTCAAATCCACCGTTGGCACCGATGATTTGGTGAAGGGCAGCAGCGCCGTTTTGCCGCCTTGCCGCTGAATTTCCAACAGATCATCCGCCCCATGGTTCAGCACCGCCTTGACCTTACCCAGCAGGCCCCCGCCCGCGTCATAAACCGGCAGGCCGATCAAATCGGTGTAATAAAATTCATCATCTGGCAGGCTTGGCAGACTGGCGCGCGGCAAAAACAGCCGCACCCCGCGCAGCGCATCGGCCTGATCTTTGGTCGTCACACCCGACAAACGTGCGGCCAGACCATTTTTCACCCCACGCGACAGGCTGATGTCATATTCCGTTTTGCCATCTTCGGTGGACACCGGACCGTAATCGGCAATTGCACCGGGATCCGCGGTGAAGCTTTTCAATCGCACCTCGCCGCGCACCCCAAAGGCGCCGGCAATTGCCCCCACGCAGATCAGATCAGTCTTCTTGGCCATATTTATCACATATCGCTTGTGTCACATCTGATGCCGTTGATGCCGCGCATAGGGCGCGAATATCTTTGGTGCCGCTGAATTTGCCAATTTGCAAACCCGCGTAAAACGCGCAGCAGATGAAAAGCAAGCTGATGGGGCGACGGATCAATCCAAACATATCGGCTATCCTTGCCAAAGGGATCAAGGGGCGCACCAAGGCGCGCCCCCTGAAAATCGGTCTTATTCTTCTGCAGCGGCTTCTTCGGCTGCTGGCTCTTCTGCTGGGGCTTCCGCAGGTGCGGCAGCTGCTTCGGCAGCCGCGGCAGCTTTTTCAGCCTTTTCTTCAGCGCGCTCTTGCGCTTTTTTACCTGGAACAGCTTTTTTAGGGTTGTTGCGGGTTTTCTTTTCCAAAACGCCAGCGGCTTCCAGCATACGGGCCACACGGTCGGTTGGCTGTGCGCCTTCACCCAGCCAATGCTTGATGCGGTCCAGATCCAGCTTTACGCGCTCTTCGCTGTCTTTTGGCAGCAGGGGGTTATAGGTGCCCAGTTTTTCGATGAAACGACCATCGCGGGGCATACGGCTGTCAGCCGCAACAACGCGATAGAAGGGACGTTTTTTCGAACCACCGCGGGCGAGACGAATTTTCATAGCCATGTGGAATACTCCTTTAAAAAATGGCGTGGCCTTTTGGGGCCATTAGGATTGATGTTGTTTATGGTGACGGATGACTTCCTGAATAATGAAATTCAGAAATTTCTTGGCAAATTCGGGGTCCAAATCTGCCTCGATTGCCAGGTTTTCCAGCCGTTCGATTTGGCGCGCTTCGCGGGCCGGGTCGGACGGGGGAAGATCGTGTTCGGCCTTTAACTTGCCGACGGCCTGAGTGTGCTTGAACCGCTCGCCCAGGGTGTAAACCAATATTGCATCCAGCCGATCAATCGATGCACGATGATCAGACAGCAGCTGCGCCGCGATGGCGCTGGGATCAGTTATGGATGTGTCGTTCATAAGGGTGTGCCTTCAAAAACAATAGCGACGATTTCAGAACAATTTGTGCCTTGCACCCCGCCATTCGCAGAATGGCAACGCGCCGACCGCCCCCCAGGGCGGCGCGTTCCGCGCCACCCGCGGTCGGCGTCCACATCGTTCAAAGCTTGCCAAATCGTAGGTTTCAATTCGTTCATCCTTAATCCACCCGCGGGCCGCGCGCGGCAAACAGCGGGTTGATGTGGTTTTCAATTTCCATGTCGATGCCATGCGCCAGCTGTGTGCCGCGCAGCGCATCGGGGCTGGGGTGGCGGTAAACCGCGTCATTGCCGTCGATCGTCACAGCGGCATGATCCTTTTTCGCACCCAGCCGTTCGGCCAGACGGATGCTGTCCAAATTTTTGGGATCAACATAGCTGACCGCGCCATCCCAGCCGCATTCGTCGTAAAAATACTGACGCACGCGGGCGGTGGCTTCCAGCGCATACCCTTTGCCGGCGCGTTCGGGCCAGATAATCCACGCGATTTCACGTTCGGGCCATTTGGCCGGGAACCAACCGCCGGCCATGCCCACGGTTTCATCTGTGTCTTTCAGGTGGATCATCCACATACCAAAGCCGCGAATTTCCCAATGACCGATTTCAGCGGCATAAAGCATCCATGCCTCATACGGGTTCAGCGGCCCGCCCATAAACCGCGACCGATAGCTGCTGAAGGTGGCTTTGAAATCGGGGTAATCCTCGGGCTCTGGTCCGCGCAGGACCAGCCGTTTTGTTTGCAACACAGGGATTTTAACGCCGCTCATACCGTGACCCCCGCTTGTGCGCCGGGGTGGCGGTACAGCATTTCTGCGCCCATGTGGATATTGGTGTATTCGCGTTCAAATGTTGCACCCAGCCGTTCGGCCAAAGCAACGGATCGCGTGTTGCCAGGAACAATGTTGGATGTCAGCGGACCCATGCCCAAATCGCGGTAAGCCCAGGCACGGGCGTGCCAAGCGGCCTCATGCGCGATGGATTTGCCTTCGAACCCGTCGAACACGGCCCAGCCCACTTCGGGTTCGGGCCAGCCTTCGGGGTTCCAAATGCCGCAGATCCCAGCGATATCGCCGGCTTTGGTTTCGATGGTGAAATAGCCATAGCCATGAATATGCCAATGCCCAACATTCAGCGCGAACCAGCGCCACGCATCGCCGCGGTTTGGAATATGGCCAAAGCCCCAGGCCCGCTTTTCATCTTGCAAAAACGCCATCAGTGGCGCGGCATCGCGCGTCTGTGGCCCGCGAAGGCGCAGGTTCGGCGTTTCCAAAATGGGGGCTTGGGTTAAGGGGTGCATCAGCGTTTCTTTCCAAACCCGCTGAGCCCACCGGGCAGGCCGCCCATGCCGCCCAAACCAGGCAGGCCACCCGCGCCGCCCATCTGTTTGGCCGCCGCTTCCAGCGCTTTGGGGTCCATACCGGCCATATCGGCAGGCATACCGCCCTTGCCACCCATCATTTTCATGGCCTGCTTCAGCATGCCACCTTTGCCCATTTTCCCCATCTTCTTCATCATATCCGCCATTTGACGGTGCATTTTCAGCAATTTGTTCAAATCAGCCACATCCATACCCGCACCCGCCGCGATGCGTTTTTTGCGGCTGGCCTGCAGGATTTGTGGATTGGCGCGTTCGCGTTTGGTCATGGATTGGATCAGCGCGATCTGTTGGCGCAGGATTTTATCATCCATTCCAGCAGCGGCCATTTGTTTGGACATCTTACCCATGCCCGGCATCATACCCATAACACCTTCCATGCCGCCCATTTTGATCATCTGATCCAGCTGGGCACGCAGATCGTTCATGTTGAACAGGCCCTTTTGAAACCGCTTCATCATGCGTTCGGCCTGTTCGGCCTCGATCACATCTTGGGCTTTTTCAACCAAGCTGACAATATCGCCCATACCCAAAATGCGGCCGGCAATACGGTCTGGATCGAATGTGTCCAGATCATCAACCTTTTCGCCCTGACCGACAAAACGGATGGGTTTGCCGGTTTCGGCCCGCATTGACAATGCCGCACCGCCGCGCCCATCGCCATCCATCCGGGTCAGCACAACACCGGTGATGCCAATTTTGGCGTCAAATTCCTGTGCAACCTCGACCGCGACTTGGCCGGTCAGCCCATCAACCACCAGCAGCGTTTCACGCGGCTGGGCGATGTTGCGGACCTCTTGAACCTCGGCCATCAGGGTGTCGTCAATATGCAGACGGCCCGCGGTGTCCAAAATGAACACATCGTACCCGCCCATAACCGCCTGCTGTTTGGCGCGTTTGGCGATATCCGCGGGCTTTTGCCCCGGCACGATCGGCAGGGTGTCCACGCCGATCTGAGTGCCCAGTATCGCCAGCTGTTCCATCGCAGCGGGGCGATACACGTCAAGCGAGGCCAAAAGCACCCGCTTGCCATCTTTTTGCGACAGGCGTTTGGCCAGTTTCGCGGTGGTGGTGGTTTTACCGCCGCCCTGCAGGCCGACCATCAGAATCGGCGCGGGGGGATTGTCCACCTTCAGCGCGCCGGGGTCATCCTCGCCGCGCAGCACCGCCACCAATTCATCATGAACGATTTTCACAACCTGCTGGCCTGGGGTGACGGATTTCACCACCGCTTGCCCTGTGGCCTTATCCTGCACGGCTGCGATAAATTTGCGCGTCACGCCCAGCGACACATCTGCCTCCAGCAGGGCGACGCGCACCTCGCGCAGGGCGGTTTTTACATCCTCTTCAGACAGTGCACCCTGTTTGGTCAGCCGATCAAAGACACCAGACAGGCGTTCGGACA
>JALQTR010000148.1 GCA_023260835.1 Paracoccaceae bacterium | reverse complement strand
GGCAAAATCCAGCAGTCACGGGATCAGCGGCCAAAGCAGTTTTACAGCCAAGATCAACATGACCGTCCCAATGAACCCATCCAACACACGCCAAGCCAGTGGGCTGCGCATAATCGGGGCCAACCCCCGCGCGCCAAAACCCAGCCCGAAAAAGAAACTGAAGCTGGCAATAATCGCGCCCAGCCCAAACAAGAATGGTGATGGGGATTGATTGGCCACAGCCCCGACCAAAGCAACCGTGTCCAAATAAACATGCGGGTTCAGCCATGTCATAGCCGCCGCCACGCCAAGGGTGCGCCAAACCGATGGCGGGGCATCGCCATCACCCATTTTTTGCCCACCGCGCAGGGCCGTGCGATAGCTTTGCGCGCCATAGGCTAATAGGAACAAACCGCCGCCCAATGCCGCCCATGTTTGCAGCTGCGGTACCAGGGCCAAAAGCCCTGAAAACCCCCACACACCCGCCGCGATTAAAATCGCATCAGACAGCGCGCAAAACACCACCACAGGCAGAACATGCCGACCTAGCAGGCCCAATCGCAAAACAAGCGAGTTTTGCGCCCCGATAGGCAGGATCAAAGACAGCCCAAGAAGAAACCCAGATACAACCGTTTGCATTACACGCCTTCAGGACCGCCAATCAGCCGCGATGCTGCACGGGCTATGATCAGCTCTTCATTGGTGGGGATGGCCAAAACCGGACGCGCCGCGCCTGTTGGGGAAATCAGCCCCGGGGCGCCATTGTTCTTTTCGGGCTGCAGGGCCAGCCCCAGCCAGTCCAAGCTGGCGCAAATCTGCGCCCGAATGGGGGCAGCATTTTCACCAATGCCGCCGGTAAAGACCAAGGCATCAATCCCACCCATATCGGCCGCCAGCGCGGCAATTTCCCGCGCAATGCGGGCACAGAAATAGGTCACAGCTTGCGCCGCTTCGGGCGCGTCACTGGACAATAAATCACGCATATCGGCGCTGATTCCCGACAGACCCAGCAGGCCTGACTGACGATACAGCAGATCGGATATCTGTGGCGCGCTCAGCCCCTCTTGCTGCATCAAATACAGCAGCACCCCGGGGTCGATCTGGCCTGGCCGCGTGCCCATGGCCACCCCGTCCAGCGCTGTAAACCCCATGGTCGACGCCATCGATCGACCACCACGCAGCGCACAAAGCGAGGCCCCATTGCCCAAATGCGCCACAACAACACGGCCCCGATGCAAATCGGGATAAGCGTCTGCCAGATGCCCCGCAATATAATCATAGCTGAGCCCATGAAACCCATATCGGCGAATGCCCTTATCGTAATAAGCGCGCGGTATGGCAAAGGCCTCATGTGCGAACTCATGGCCGCGATGAAAGGCGGTATCAAAACAGGCCACCTGAAGCGCCTGTGTGAACGTGGCCTTGGCCGCATCGATCCCTGCGATATTATGCGGCTGATGCAGGGGGGCAAATGGGATCAGCGCCTTTATCTGCGACAGCACATCTGGGGTAATCACCCGCGGCGCGTCGAAATCTGCCCCGCCATGGACCACGCGATGCCCCACAGCGCGAATTTGCATGGCGCCAAACTGCGCGCCCAATTGGGATAACACAAACGCCAATGATCCGGCGTGATCAGCGGCGTAATCGGCGGGCACCGGCCCCTGAAACAGGACCGCGCCTTGCGCATCTTTCAGCCGCGCCTGCGGCGCAGTGCCGATGCTTTCCACCAATCCTTCGGCCACAGGGGCGGGATCAATGGCGGCCCGAAACACCCCAAATTTCACAGAGGATGACCCAGCGTTTAACGTTAAAATCGCGTCCATGTCTTATCCTTTAAAAACGGGTTACAGCCGGTCCAATGCCTGCGTTAAATCATCGATCAGATCATCCACATCTTCGATCCCAATCGACAGGCGCAGCAGGTTTTCAGGGATATTGGAATAGGGTTCAATCGTGTGGCGATGTTCGACCAGGCTTTCAACCCCGCCCATCGATGTGGCGCGGTGAAACACCTGCAGATCACCAATCACCTGCAGCGATTGCGCCCGCGTATCGCCTGCCAAGAACGACAGAAGATACCCAAACCCGCCCTGCATCTGGTTTGCCGCCACATCATGACCGGGATGATCTGCCAGTCCGGGGTAAAATACCGCAGGGACATTTGGATGCGCAGCCAAAGCATCGGCAATTTTCTGGGCGTTTTGGCACATACGCTCTACCCGCAGGGCAAAACTGCGCAGGCCGCGCAGCAACAGCCACGCCTCGAACGGGCCAATAATGGCACCAGCTTCGGCGCGGTCGGACTGCACCGCCTGATAAAGCGTATTGTCTTGCGCAAAGGTCAAACTGCCGGCCAGCACATCGGAATGGCCGTTCATGGCTTTTGTCGCCGAATTCATCACCACATCAGCGCCCAGTGTCAGCGGATTGGTCAACAGCGGCGTGGCGGCGGTGTTATCCACCGCCAGCAGCGCCCCCGCCTGATGCGCCATTTGCGCCACAACGGCGATGTCGATGACCCGCAGCATCGGGTTGGACGGCGTTTCAATCCACAAAAGCGCCGCCCCTTGCAGTGCCTGCACCACGGCGGCCGGATCGGTCATATCGACCTCGGCCAAATCCATCCCGCGCCGCTGGGCAAAGCTGCGCACCCAATTGGTGGTGCCCCAGTAAATCCCTTGTTGCAGCACAATTCGTGCGCCCGTAGGGAGGGTACGAAACAGGGCTGCAATCGCCGCCATCCCCGATGGGAACAGCAATGAGGCGGCGCCCTCCTCCAGCTCGGTGATCAACTGTTCAACCAGGCGCACCGTGTCATTGTGATCACGCGCATAGGTATTGGCCGGATTCAGCGGCTGGTTATCCGCCCCGCGCAAAAAGGTTGTCGCCGGCTGCACTGGGACAACAACCCCGCCGCTGGCGGTATCAAAGGCCTGTGCCGCCTGCACCAATCGCGTGATCTTTTTCATACTGCACTCTCCTGCGTCCAATCATGTCAGTGTTCCATTCCACAGCCATAGGCGAAAGGGCCAGTTTGAACCAGAGCGTAAGGCCATAAATCATCCCCCCTTTACATCGCAAAAATTTCCCCACAAAGATTTCCGTCAAAAACCTGTGGGAGGGGGACCATGGCCTGGGATTACATTGTGATCGGCGCAGGATCAGCAGGGTGCATTATGGCCGAACGGCTGAGCCGCGACCCAAAGAGCAACGTGCTGCTGCTGGAGGCAGGGCCAAAGGATTACTCGCCTTGGGTGCATCTGCCATTGGGATATGGCAAATTATTCTTTCACGAAAAGATGAATTGGCGGTTTGATGCGCAAGCTGAAGAGGCGCTGGACGGGCGCGTTGATTACTGGCCACGCGGCAAGGTCGTTGGCGGGTCTGGCGCGATCAACGCCATGGTTTACGCCCGCGGGCTGCCGCATGATTACGATGATTGGGCCGCGGCTGGGGCCACTGGCTGGGGCTGGGATGACGTGGCGCCGGTCTTTGACCAGCTTGAAACGCGGGTCGATGCAGATGGCAAAACGCACGGATCCGGCCCTATCCATGTTCAGGATATCCGCCGGCAAATCCACCCGATCACGCGGCATTTCTTCACCGCCTCGGATCGGGCCGGATATGGGCGCAGTGATGATTACAACGGGTCCGACCCCATTGGGGCGGCGGTTTACCAAATCAACACCAAAGGTGGGTTGCGCTGCGCCGCGGGGCAGGCGTTTTTACGCCCCGCACTGCGGCGGGCGAACCTGCGGCTGATTACCGGCGCATTGGTGCAGCGCATCACATTTGACGGCACGCGTGCCAGCGGCGTAACCTACACCCACGGCGGCAGCGAACACACAGCCCAGGCCGCGGGCGAAGTGGTGCTGTGCGCGGGCGCTGTGGCGTCGCCCATGATCCTGCAACGATCCGGCATTGGGGCGGGATCGCTGCTGCAATCGCATGGAATTGACACTGTGATTGATCAGCCCAATGTCGGGCAAAACCTGCAAGATCATCTTGGGGTCAGTTATTATTTCAAATCAACTGAACCCAGTTTGAACAATCAGCTGGCGCCGCTGTGGGGTAAGGCCTTGGCCGCGCTGCAATTTGCCTTTGCGCGGCGGGGGCCACTGGCGCTGTCGGTGAACCAAACGGGGGGATATTTCAAAACCAACCCCGCACTGGCGCGGCCGGATATCCAAATGTATTTCAACCCCGTTACCTACAGCACACGCAAAGCGGGGCATCGACCAATCATCAACCCCGACCCCTTTGGCGGGTTTATCATTGGCTTTTCCCCCACACGGCCGCAATCGCGCGGGGCGATCAACATCAGCGGCCCAACTGCCGCCGATGCGCCCCAGATTACCCCCAATTCGCTGTCGCATCCTGATGATGCGCAAACCATCATCGCAGGTGGGCAGCTGTGCCAAAATATTATGCAAACGGATGTCATGCAGGCGCTGGTCAAATCGCCACTGAACCACGCAGATCTGCGCGGGATGACCGCCGATGACCTGTTGGCGGATTTTCGCGCTCGCTGCGGCACGGTTTACCACGCCAATGGCACCTGCCGCATGGGTGCAGATGCCACCACATCCGTTGTCGATCCGCAACTGCGTCTGCATGGGGCGCAGGGGCTGCGGGTTGTCGATGCCTCGGTCTTTCCCAATATCACCTCGGCCAATACCAACGCGCCCACAATGATGGTCGCTATGCGCGCCGCTGATATCATGACAGGAGCCCCAGCATGAGCACCCCCTATTCCGCATCAGGTGCCGTTCCATTGAATGAAGATTTAGGCGCCAAAGACAGCGACCCCAAAATCACTGCGATTGAAACCTTCACCACGCCACTGATTGGCTTTGTCCGCGTTACCTGTGCAGACGGAACACAGGGCTGGGGGCAGGTGTCGACCTATAACAGCGACATTTCTTGCGAAGTGCTGCACCGGCAGGTGGCGCCATGGGCCTTGGGCCGTGGGGTAGATGCGCTTGAGGATATCTTGCACCAGATCCCGCTGCGCGAACATAAATACCCCGGAACCTATTTGCGCCGTGCGATGGCGGGGTTTGAAACCGCCATGTGGGATTTACGCGGGCGCCAAGCGGGGCAGCCGGTGGCGGTGCTGTTGGGCGGCAGTGCGGGGCGCATTCGCGCCTATGCGTCATCCATGCGGCGTGACATCACCCCGCAGGACGAGGCGCAGCGCCTGCTGCGCCTGCAAGAAGCGCATGGGTTTGACGCATTCAAGGTGCGCGTCGGCGCCGAATGCGGCGAAGACCGCGACGAATGGCCCGGGCGCACCGAAGAGATCATCCCCCATATCCGGCACGCGTTGGGCGCGGATGTGGCCTTGCTGGTGGATGGTAATTCCGGCTTTTCCCCCAAACGTGCCATCGAGGTGGGGCATATGCTGCAAGACAGTGGGTATGAACATTTTGAAGAGCCCTGCCCCTATTGGCGGTTAGAAGACACTGCCGAAGTTACCCGCGCATTGGACATCAATGTCGCTGGCGGTGAACAAGATTGGGACATGCAAACATGGGCGCGCATGGTGGAAATGCGCGCGGTGGATATTATCCAGCCTGATATTTTGTATATCGGCGGCATGGTGCGCGCGATGCGTGCGGCGCAAATGGGCGCGGCCGCAGGCCTGCCCTGCACGCCCCATTGCGCCAATCTGTCATTGGTTACACTGTTCACCATGCATCTGCTGCGTGCGGTAGATCTACCCGGTAAATATCTGGAATTTTCCATCGAAGGCGATGATTACTACCCATGGCAAAGGGGGCTGTTTACCCATGATCCCTATACCATCACAGATGGGTTTGCCACGGTGACGGATGCGCCAGGCTGGGGGATTGAAATTGCCCCAGATTGGCTGGCCAAATCTGCCTATAAAATCAGCGTGAAGGATTGAAATGCCGCGCGGCGGGGCTAGGTCTGACCTATGTCAAAACTTCAGGTCCTTTACAACGGCGATTGCCCCATTTGTTCGCGCGAAATCGCGCATTACCAATCTTTGTGCCCCGTTGATGTGGATTTTATTCCCATCACCAAAGACACCGCCCATGAGTGGGGGCTGAGCGAGGATCAAGCCGCCGCGCAGCTGCACGCAAGGCTTGGCGACGACACAATATACCTGTCAGGCGTTGCCGCCTTTGGCGCACTGTGGCGGGCCATTCCGCGCTATCGCTGGCTGGGGCGGCTGATGTCTGTGGCCCCGATTGGCTGGCTGGCCGATCGCGTTTACCGGCACCTGCTGGCCCCCGCCCTGTTTGCCCTGCATAAACGGCGCCAGCGCAAACGGACCTAGGGGATCATCGCCTTGATCCCATGCAAAATGGGCAGTGGGGCCGCCAAAGGCGCCGCGGTAATATCTTCGATTGCGGCTTGCATGTCATCGGCTTCAACAATGCGGTCAATCAGGCCAAAAGACAGCGCCTCGGGCGCGGTGAGCTTTTGCGCGCCCATCAAAATCAGCTTGGCGCGGGCAGGACCAACCAACGCGGCCAAACGCCCCGGATCGCTGGGTTGTGGCAAATACCCCAGCTGCATCACTGGATAAAAGAATTTCGCCCCCGGCACTGCCAGCCGCAAATCACAGGCCAAGGCCATGCCCATGGCGCCGCCGGCCAAGGTGCCGTTCAGGGCGGCGATGCTCAGCCCATCAAAACTGGCAACGGCTGATGACAGACGCTCCCACAATGGGGATGTGGCCAGCCCCGCTTTGGCCGCGTCCAAATCCGCACCGGCGCTGAACACCTTGCCGGTGCCAGTCAGGACCATAACACGCGCGTGGCCTTTTGCGGCTTCGGCATGGTCACACAGGGCTTCCAGCATATCAGGTGTCAGCGAATTGGCCTTTTCAGGGCGGTTGATGCGCAGCGTCCACAGCGCGCCGTCTTTGATGCACTCAATCATATCAGCCCCACCTGTTTGCGAATGTCTGGATCACGCAGGGATATTTCCTGCCCCAGCCAATCCTGACCTGCGGACCCTGCCATCCATAGTAAGGCGCGAGCGGGCCAATCGGCGGGAATGTGATCGTCCCAATTCAGCTGGCTGATCGGGTTGATCCCACTGGCCTTGATATCCTTTTGCATCTGCGTCGCCACCGTTCCGGGGCTGAGCCCAATGGCACGGATCCCCTGCGCGCGATATTCCAGATCCAAAGACCGCGTCAGCATATGCACCCCCGCCTTGCCCGCACAATAGGCAGACCAGCCTTCCAAAGGATTATGCGCCGCGCCCGAGCTAACGGTCAGAATTGCACCGCCCCCCTGCCCCAGCATCACAGGCAGGGCCGCCTGCATACCCCAAAAGACGCCCTTTAGGTTGATATCAATCGATGCCGACCATGCGTCTGCATCTGCATCCGCCATTGCGGCGATTGGGGTAATGACCCCGGCGTTATTGATCAAAACGTCCAGCCGCCCAGTGTCATTCACCGCCTGCTGAACGGCACCAAAGACCGCCGCGCGATCGGCCACATCGCCTGTGATCGCAACGCAGCCTGTCTGCTGCACCAAATCGGCCAAAGCCGCAGCATCACGGGCCATGGCATAGACACGCGCGCCAGCAGCTGCAAAAGCCTGCACCGCCGCCGCACCAATGCCGCGGCTGGCCCCTGTGATCAGAACCGTCTGGCCGGTAAAACGGCTCACTTTTGCGCCTCTTCCAGCGCGGCAAGGCGCGCGGCCAGCGCGTCATTTTCAGCGCGCGCCTTTTGGGCCATCGCTTTGACGGCATCGAATTCTTCGCGCGTGACGAAATCGCGATCCGCCAGCCAGCGATCCATCAAGGAACGCATGGCATTTTCTGCCTCGGTCCGTGCGCCTTGGGCCACACCCAGCGCATTGGTGAACAGTTGCGAAAAATCATCCATAAATTTATTGCGGCTTTGCATGGCGTTTCTGCCCTTTTTTGAAAGTTGGCCTTATCATACCTTCCCTATATGGTGTGAATTTGCCATAAGCTCAACCCAAACAAGCGAAGGATTCACCATGGATAATGGGATTGCATTCCCCTGCCTCTCGCCCGAGCTGTTTTCGATCACGGCCTTTGGGATGGAATTTGCCCTGCGCTGGTATGCGCTGGCCTATATCGTGGGGATCTTGATTGCCTGGCGTATGGCCACGCGCGCATTGGCCCAGCCGCAGCTATGGGCGCGCGGCGCGCCAATGACAGCGCCTGTGTTCGAGGATCTGTTGTCCTGGCTGATCCTTGGCATCATTCTGGGCGGGCGTTTGGGTTATATCCTGTTTTACAACCTGCCCTTTTTTATCGAACACCCAATGCAGATTTTCATGGTCTGGCAGGGGGGGATGTCCTTCCATGGTGGTTTTTTGGGGGTGGCGCTGGCTGGGCTGCTTTATGCGCGGCGGCAGGGGATTGCCCTTTTGCCGCTGGCCGATCTTCTGGCGCTGATCAGCCCCCCGGGGCTGTTGCTGGGGCGGTTGGCCAATTTCATCAATGCCGAGCTTTGGGGCCGCGCCAGTGATGCGCCTTGGGCGGTGCGGTTTCCCCTGAACCCTGCCGATCCGTGCGAAACATGGGTTTATGATAGCGTGGCACGGCACCCCTCGCAGCTGTATGAAGCCCTGCTTGAGGGCGCGCTTTTGGGCCTTGCCTTGCTGTATCTGGCCCACCGACGCGGGGCGCTGAAATACCCAGGAATGTTAACGGGCGTCTTCCTGTCCGGCTACGGCGCGGCGCGGTTCGTGGTGGAGTTCTTCCGCCAGCCCGATGCGCAATTTGTCGCCCCCGGTAATCCGCTGGGATTGGCGTGGGAAATCAGCGGCTATGGTCTGACACAGGGGCAGGCCCTGTGTCTGCCGATGATCGCCGCCGGCCTTTGGTTGATAAGACGGGCGCGCCGATATGGATGATCTGCATCGCTTGATTATTCAGCAGATTAACCAAAATGGGCCAATGCCGCTGGGCAGCTATATGCAACTGTGTTTGCAGCACCCCAAATGGGGTTACTACACGCGCCAAGACCCGTTTGGCGCAGGCGGGGATTTCATCACCGCGCCGGAAATCAGCCAAATCTTTGGCGAAACCATTGCCCTTGGGCTGGCACAAACATGGATGGATCATGGTGCGCCACAGGGCTTTATTCTGGCCGAACTTGGCCCCGGCCGTGGTACCTTGATGGCCGATATCCTGCGCGTTTTGTCTAAACTGCCTGATATGCGTGCGGGGGCGCAGGTGTATCTGCTGGAAAGCTCGCCCGTTTTGCGGGCGGCGCAGGCACAGGCGCTGATGGGCGCGGCGCCGCGCTGGATCGACAATGTGACGGACCTGCCGGATCTGCCGCTGTTCTTTGTCGCCAATGAATTTTTTGATGCCCTGCCGATCGCGCAATATCAACGCACCGATACAGGCTGGGCCGAACGGCGTGTGGCGTATCAAGATGGGAAATTACAATTGGGGCTGGTGCCATGCGCCCCGCCCCCCGCGGTGGCCGCGCAAAATATAGACACCGGCCAGATCATTGAAGATTGCCCAACAGGACAGGCCATCGCCGCGCATATCGGCGCGCATCTGAACGCCCATGGCGGCGCGGGATATATCATCGATTACGGCGATTGGGTGTCACAGGGCGACACGTTTCAGGCCCTGTCAAACCATGGGTTTGCCGATCCCTTCGCCGCCCCGGGGCAGGCGGATTTAACCGCTCATGTGGATTTTGCCGCGCTGGCAACCGCCAGTGGTTGTGGCTTTTCACGCCTGACGACACAGGGCGTGTTTCTGGAACGGCTGGGCATCACCGCCCGGGCACAGGCACTGGCGCAACACATGACAGGTGCCGCGTTGGACGCGCATATTGCGGCGCACCGGCGGTTGACACATCCCGATGAAATGGGGCAGCTGTTCAAGGTGCTGGGCCTATGCGCCCAAAACACACCGCCCCCTGCCGGAGTATCGCAATGACCATCAATCCCATCACCGATCCCGCCTTGGACCCGCTGCCACATGGGTTTTTCACCCGTAATGGCGGCCTATCGGGCGGAATTTATGCCAGCCTGAACTGCGGCGCCGGATCGCGGGATGATGCGCAGGCCGTGGCGCAGAACCGGCAGAGTGTTGCGGCGTCGATGGGGGTGCAAAACCTGGCCTTTGTGCATCAGACCCATTCTGCGGATGTTGTCATTGCGGGCAAAGACCACAAGCCCGGGCAACAGGCCGACGCCATGGTCAGCGCCACACCCGGGCTGGGCCTTGCCATCCTAACCGCGGATTGCCAGCCGGTGCTGTTTGCCGATGCGCAATCGGGTGTAATCGGCGCCGCCCATGCCGGCTGGCGCGGGGCCTTGGACGGGGTTTTGGAAAACACGGTACAAGCCATGTGTGATCTGGGCGCCCAGCGCAGCCAAATCCGCGCCGTCATCGGCCCCTGCATTTCCCAAACCGTCTACGAGGTCGGCCCCGAATTTCTGGACCGCTTTATGGATGAGGACCCGCAATATGGACAGTTCTTTACCCAAGGCAATGCAGATCGGTATCTGTTTAACCTGCCCAGCTTTGGCCTGATGCGCCTGCGCGCGGCGGGGGTGGATGCCACTTGGGTGCGTCGCTGCACCTATTCCGAAAGCGATAATTTCTTTTCTTACCGCCGGTCCGTGCATCAAAATGAACCTGACTATGGCCGTTTGGTTTCGGTCATCGCATTACCGGCGCATTAACCCAGAAAATACCCCACAGACCACAGCGTTGCCATCCCCGCTATTAGGGTGATCAAAACCGACCGGCTGATCAGCGCGACCGCCGCAGCCACCGCCGCCGCGATCACCTGCGCATCCCACAATGGCACAGCCGCACCGCCTGATAAAAACACCGATGGGGTGATAATCGCGGACAAAACTGCCACAGGCACAAACCGCAGCACCCGCGCCGCCGCATCGGGAATTGATTTCGGCGCCAGCGGCGATAGCATGATAAACCGCGCCGCAAAGGTCAAAAGCCCCGACAGTATGATGACGGCCCAGATCATACCCGCCCCCGCTGCGTTTTATCGACGGCCCAGCCCGCGATTATCCCGCAAATTGCGGCCAGAATGATCCAAGTGTTCCAGGGCAACGACTGCCCCAACAATGCAACAACACCGGCCACAGCCGCCGCCGCCAATTCCGCGCGCCCGCGCAAAACGGGCACCACAAGCGCGATGAATGTCAGCGGAATGGCAAACCCCAAATTCAGCGCGGGCGGGATCAAATCCCCAAGCCATATCCCCCCCAGGGTGGATAGCTGCCATCCGCTCCACAGTGTCAGCCCCGTGCCCAGAAAATAATACCGTTTATGCGGCATATCGGGCTGTGATTGGAATTTGGAAATGGAAATGGCAAAGGCCTCATCCGTCAGGAAATAGGCCAGTACAATTCGCCACCGCAGCGGCAGCGCGCGAAAATAGGGTGCCATTGCTGCACTATATAAAACATGCCGCAGGTTCAGCACAAACACCGATCCGGCCAGAACAAACACCGGCGCCAAGGCGGCCCAAAGCTGGGCAAAAACAATCTGGCTGGCACCGCCAAACAGGATAAAAGACAGGGCAAAGGCCTGCCACGGCGACAACCCACTGGCCAAAGCCAAAACGCCGTAAACCAGCCCGAACGGCGCCACGCCAATCAGCAGCGGGGCCTCGTCCAGAACACCGCGCCAAAAGGCGGCGCGGGCGGTCATCCCTGCCCCCCCGGTAAGGCGGCAAAGCGCGCCTCGATCCAGGCCATACGATCAGCCATCCCCCAAGGCGGGTTAATGATACACAATCCGCTGCCCACCATCCCATGCCCAGGGCGGGCCGGCGCAAACCGCACGGTGGAATGCACCGCATCCGGCCAATCGCCGCGCAGTTGGCGCTGCATTGCGCCCTGCACGCCGGTGGTTAGAATCGGATACCATAAAAACAGCACCCCCACGTTCCATTTCTTATGCAGGGCGCGCAGGAATTTCGGCATGGCGTCATAATCGGCTTTGCCTTCGAATGACGGATCAATCACCGCCACCCCGCGGCGCGGGGTGGGCGGGGCAATCGACAGCGCCATTTGCGGGCCGTCTTCGCGGCGAATGCGCGCGTGGGGCAGTGCCCGTTCCAGATGATCTGCCTCGGCCGGATGCAATTCGGCCAAATGATAACTGTCCTGCACATCGCCGCGGCGCAAAAATGCCTGCGCGATCAGGGGCGATCCGGGGTAAAATACATCCCCATACTGCGCCCGCGTCTGCGACAGCGCCCGCGCATAGGGATCGGCCGCATCAAACCAGTCATTAACCGCAGCAATCCCTGCCTGCGCCTCGCCTGTTTTTTGCGCCTCTGGCCCCGACAGATCGTAAAGCCCTCGCCCTGCATGGGTTTCGATATAGGTCATGGGTTTGGGTTTGGCAGCCATGTAATCCATCAGCCAGGCCAAAGCGGCATGTTTATGCACATCCGCCAAATTACCTGCGTGGAAAACATGTTGATATGCCAGCATAATTGGCCCTTTCAACGACGAATGGATGTGAACATCTGGGTCTAAAGATTACAAATGCCGATCAAACGGCCACACACCGCTGCCAAACGGTCCGATCAAGGCGGGTCTGCCTGCCACAAAACTGGCAGGCAAAGCCCTTGGTTTGCACCCCACAAATCAACCTATGCAGCAGGGCGCCGCGCCTGATTAGGCGCGTACCAATGCCTCATAGCTTTCGGCGATTTCGCGCGTCAGCGCGCCAACTTCAAAGTTGTAATCCCCGATTTGACCCACCGGCGTAACCTCGGCCGCGGAGCCGGTCAGCCAGCATTGTTCGAACCCTTCCAATTCGGATGGGTCAATGTGGCGCTCATGCACTTTGATGCCACGTTCTTGCAGCATACCTATAACGGTTTGACGGGTCAGACCGTTCAGGATTGCATCGGGCAGCGGCGTATGCACTTCGCCATCTTTCACAAAGAAAATATTGGCGCCTGTCGCCTCGGCCACATAGCCGCGGTAATCCATGAACATCGCATCCGAACAGCCCTTTGCCTCGGCCGCGTGTTTGGACCTGGTGCAGATCATATACAGGCCAGCCGCTTCGGCCGCGGTTGGGATGGTTTCGGGGCTGGGGCGTTTCCATTTGGCGATATCCAATTTGGCGCCTTTGTATTTCGCATCCCCGTAATAGCTGCCCCATTCCCATGCGGCCACGGCCATGCGCGCCGGGTTGCGCGCGGATGCGACACCCATATCTTCACCTGCCCCGCGCCACGCTACAACGCGCACATAAGCATCGGTCAGGCCATTCGCTGCAACCACGGCTTGCTTGGCGGCCTCGATCTGGTCGGCGGTGTAGGGGATTGGCATATCCAGCAATTCACCCGATTTCAGCAACCGTTCTGAATGCCGGCGGCTGAGAAAGATTTTGCCGTTGTACAGGCGCTCGCCCTCGAACACTGAACTTGCGTAATGCAAAGCGTGGGTCAGGACATGGACATTGGCTGAACGCCAGTCCACCAATTGACCATCCATCCAAATCTTACCATCACGATCGTCATACCCAGCCATATCGCATTCCTTTGTGTTGTGCGCCCAATCCCTTTCGGGCGACTGTAAGCGCCTGAAATGGGCGCCAATCCATGCCATTTGTTACCAAATTAGTCCCGTATCGGACATAAAATTGCGCCAAAGACACGATTCGGTAGCATTTCACCCTTGGAATGTCAACAATACTGACATAAACTGATTGAAAACGTGATGAGGCCCCCATGGAACATGCCCCCTATATCAATCGCGCAGACAGCCTACTGTATCTAACAGATGAACAGCTGCGCCAAGGGATCGAGGCGATGTTCTTTGCCTATCGCGGGTTCACATCGGATCCTGATCGCATTTTGTCCGATTTCAATGAAACCCACGGGGCGAATTATGGCCGCGCCCATCACCGCGCGATTCATTTCATCAACTGCGCACCAGGCACCACGGTGAATAACCTGCTGAACATATTGGGGGTGACCAAGCAATCCTTGAACCGCGTTTTACGCGCGCTTATCGAAGACGGGTTGGTCGAAAGCCGCGTGGGCCGGATGGATCGGCGCGAACGGCATTTACACCTAACGCCCGAAGGCCGCGCGCTGGAACAGCGCCTGTCAGATGCGCAGCGCGCCCGAATGCGCGATGCCTATCGCCAGGCGGGGCCACAGGCGGTTGCGGGCTTTCGTACTGTGCTAGAGGCCATGATGGACCCCAACATGCGCCACGCCTTCACCCAGATCCAAGACGGGAGCTGACCGATGGAGCTCCCCCCCCACATTCTGGTTGTGGACGATGACCAGCGGATTCGCGAATTGCTGCAAAAATACCTGCAAAAGCAGGGGTTTTTGGTCAGTGCGGCACGGGATGCAGCCCATGCGCGGCGACTGCTGGCGGGGTTGGAATTCGATCTGATTATTTTGGATGTGATGATGCCCGGGGAAAACGGGCTGGAACTAACCCGCTGGATTCGCGCACAAAGCCCCACGCCTGTTTTACTGCTGACCGCGATGGGGGAAACCGACCACCGCATTGCGGGGCTGGAAGCCGGCGCCGATGATTATCTGGCCAAACCATTTGAGCCTAAAGAGCTGCTTTTGCGCCTGCAGGCGATCCTGCGCCGCAGCCCCACCGTGCCGCAGCAGGATCTGGCGCCAAAGCAGCTGTCATTGGGCGCGCTGAATTACGATGTTGAACGGGCTGAACTGTGGCACGGCAGCCAGCTGATCCGCCTGACGGGAACCGAAGGCCAGCTGATGCGGATCTTTGCGGCCCGGCTTGGCCAAACGATCAGCCGCACCGAATTGGTCGATGCGTTAGGCGGGGCGCAAGGTAAATCGCAAGAGCGCGCTGTGGATGTGCAAATCACCCGCCTGCGCCGCAAAATTGAAGCCGACGCAAAGGCACCGCGCTATTTACAAACTATCCGCGGAGCGGGTTATATGTTGACGGCCGATTAAGGAGAGCACCATGACGCAAAATGCCAAAACCGCATTGATCACCCATGATGATTGTTTGCGTCATGAAACCCCGCCAGGGCATCCCGAACAGGTGGCGCGGCTGACCCATGTGCTGCATGCACTGGAAAGCCTGCCATTGCAGCGGGTGGGCGCGCCGATGGCAACCGATGATCAGATCACCGCGCTGCACCCCCAATCCTATATCGATGCGTTGACGGCGCAACTGCCCACCGAAGGGCAGGCCCAAATTGATGGCGACACATGGATGTCCGCGGCCAGTATGGACGCCGCGCGCCGCGGCGTTGGGGCGGTGCTGCTGGCCACCGATATGGTGCTGGGCGGGCAGGTGCAAAATGCCTTTTGCGCCATTCGCCCGCCCGGGCATCACGCCGAAACACAAACCGCCATGGGGTTTTGTCTGTTCGGCAATGCCGCGCTGGCGGCGCAGCACGCGCTGGACCATCACGGCCTGTCGCGTGTCGCGATTGTGGATTTTGATGTCCACCACGGCAATGGCACGCAGGATTTAATGTGGAACGAGGGGCGCTGCCTGACCATCACATCGCAGCAGATGCCGCTTTGGCCCGGCACTGGCGAAGCCTCTGAAACGGGCGCGGCGCAGAATGTGCTGAACATCCCCCTGCCCCCCGCCAGCGATGGGGCCACCATGCGCGCCGCCTATGATGCGCAGGTCTGGCCGCGGCTGGATGCCTTTGCCCCGCAGCTGATTATTATCTCTGCCGGATTTGACGCCCACAAGGATGATCCGCTGGCACAGCTGGAATGGGACACCGATGATTATATCTGGCTGACGCAAAACCTGTGTGATCTGGCTGCCAAACACGCAGGTGGAAAAATCGTATCGACACTGGAGGGCGGGTATGATTTGAACGCCCTAGCCCGGGCCACCCACGCCCATGTAAAAACCCTGATGGAGGCCACGAAATGAGCGACAAACCTATCGACGAGATGAGCTTTGAAGACGCCATGCAAGCCCTAGAGGAGGTCGTCACCCGACTGGAGCGTGGTGAAGTGCCGCTGGAACAATCCATCGCCCTTTATGAACGCGGTGCAGCCCTGAAAAAACGCTGCGATGCCAAGCTCAAAGAAGCCGAAGAAAAAGTGGCCGCCATCACCACAGATGAAAACGGCAACGCCGCCGGCCTGACACCATTTGAAAGCCAGTAATATGGCCCCAAGCCAACTGAAAACCGACGCCGCCGCGATCGAGGCGCATTTGGCCGCGGCTTTGGCCGATCTGCCAGATCTGCCCGTGACGCATGCCATGCGATACGCCGCGCAAGGTGGTAAACGGATCCGCGGGTTTTTGGTTTTGGAAAGCTGCGCGCTGATGGGCGTGCCGCGTGATCAGGCCCTGTGGCCTGCCGCAGCGATCGAAGCCGTGCATGCATTTTCACTGATCCATGATGATCTGCCTTGCATGGATGATGACGACCTGCGACGCGGCCGCCCGACGGTGCATAAAAAATGGGATGAAGCCACGGCGCTTTTGGCTGGGGATGCGCTGCTGTCTTTCGGGTTCGAATTGGTGGCGGATCCGCGCAGTCATGATAATGCATCAGTGCGCGCGGAGCTGGCACTGGGATTGGCGCGCGCCAGCGGGGCGCGCGGTATGGTGCGGGGTCAGGCGCTTGATATTGCCGCCGAAACCGCCCCCACCCCGCTGTCGCTGGATGACATCATTGACCTGCAACAGGGTAAAACCGGTGCGTTGATCGAATGGGCCGCAACCGCCGGGCCGATCATGGCGGGGCAAGACCCCGCTCCGCTGGCGCAATACGCCCGCGCCCTGGGGCTGGCCTTTCAAATTGTCGATGACATTTTGGATGTCGAAGGTGATGCGGCGCTGATGGGTAAGGCGGTGGGCAAAGACACCGATGCCGGCAAAGCCACATTTGTGTCGCTGATGGGGCTGGATGCGGCCCGCGCCCGCGCCCGCGCCCTGCATGACGATGCCATTGCCGCTTTGGAACCCTATGGCGCGCGCGCTGAAAACTTGCGCGACTTGGCTGCCTTCGTTATTGGGCGGAATGTATAAGTGAAACGCACGCGCTGCGAAGGATGCTGCCAATGACTCAAGGCCCCAAAACGCCGCTTCTGGATCGGGTGAATACCCCCGCCGATATGAAGGGTCTGTCGGATCGTGAATTGATCCAGCTGGCTGGGGAATTGCGCGCCGAAACGGTGGATGTGGTGTCCCAAACCGGCGGGCATTTGGGGGCTGGTCTGGGCGTGGTGGAACTGACCGTTGCATTGCACGCCGTTTTTGACACCCCGCGCGATAAGATCATTTGGGATGTCAGCCATCAGGCCTATCCGCATAAAATCCTGACCGGACGGCGGGACAGAATGCGCAGCATCAGGCAAAAAGGCGGGCTGAGCGGCTTCACCAAACGCAGCGAAAGCCCGTTTGATCCCTTTGGCGCGGCGCATAGCTCGACCTCGATCTCGGCGGCATTGGGGTTTGCCGTGGGCCGCGATTTGGGCGGGGATATCCCCGAAGGTCTGGGCGATGCCATTGCGGTGATCGGTGACGGGTCAATGTCCGCCGGTATGGCGTTCGAGGCGATGAACAACGCCGGCCACCTGAAAAAGCGGCTGTTTGTGGTTCTAAATGACAATGAAATGAGCATCGCCCCCCCCGTTGGGGCCCTTTCTGCGCATTTATCCCGCCTGTACGCCGAAGCGCCGTTTCAGGATTTCAAAGACGCCGCCAAAGGCGCCATTTCCATGCTGCCCGGCCCGCTGCGCGAAGGCGCAAAACGGGCCAAGGATATGCTGAAGGGCATGGCCGTGGGCGGCAGCCTGTTTGAAACATTGGGCTTTAATTACGTGGGGCCGATTGATGGGCATGATCTGGACCAGCTGCTGCCGGTGCTGCGCACGCTGAAGGATCGCGCAACCGGCCCAACGCTGATCCATGTGCTGACCAAAAAGGGCAAAGGATACGCGCCCGCAGAACAATCTGCCGATCGTGGCCATGCGCGGGGCAAATTTGATGTGGCCACGGGCAAATCTGTGCCGGCGCCATCGAACGCGCCCAGCTATACATCGGTTTTTGGCAAAACGCTGCGCAAGATGATGGCGGATGATCCGCGCATTTGCGCCGTCACCGCCGCCATGCCCGATGGCACAGGGTTGGATTTGGTGGCCGAACATTACCCATCGCGAGTGTTTGATGTAGGGATTGCCGAACAACACGGGGTGACCTTTGCCGCCGGATTGGCCGCCGCGGGCATGCGGCCCTTTTGTGCGATGTATTCCACATTCTTGCAGCGCGGATATGATCAGGTTGTGCATGATGTGGCCATTCAGCGCCTGCCTGTGCGGTTTGCGATTGATCGCGCGGGGCTGGTCGGCGCGGATGGCGCAACCCATGCGGGCAGTTTCGACGTGGCCTATTTGGCGAACCTGCCGGGCATGGTGGTCATGGCCGCCGCGGATGAGGCCGAATTGGTGCATATGATCGCCACCGCCGCCGCCTATGATGACGGGCCGATTGCCTTTCGCTATCCCCGCGGGGCGGGCGTGGGCGTGGATCTGCCCAGTACCGGAACGCCGCTAGAGATTGGTAAATCCCGCCGGATTGCCGACGGGGCTGACATTGCCATCCTCAGCTTTGGCACCCGCCTGTCCGAGGTGGAAAAAGCCGCTGATCAGCTGCATGACGAGGGGATCACCCCCACCATCGTCGATGCACGTTTCGCCAAACCGCTGGACCGCGACATGATCCTGCAGCTGACGCAGCAGCACCGCGCGCTGCTGACCATCGAAGAAGGCGCCATCGGCGGGTTTGGCAGCCATGTGGCGCAACTGTTGGCAGATGAAGGCGTGTTTGATCGCGGCCTGATTTTCCGATCCATGGTTCTGCCCGACACCTTTATCGATCAGGCCAGCCCCGAAGATATGTATGCCGAGGCGCAAATGAACGCCG
>JALQTR010000111.1 GCA_023260835.1 Paracoccaceae bacterium | reverse complement strand
CGCATTGGCCGGGATCGCATGGTGCGCAATGCCCTTTATGCGATTGGCAATTCAGGCCGCGCCGACTGGGCCGATGCCATCCGCCCCTTATGCGATGATCCAGACCCCGCGGTGGCCGATGCGGCACAATGGGCGCTTGGGCGGCTTTTGCCCGGGTCTTGAAACCCGCGCCTGTCTTTCCCACATGATCATCATGGCGGTGCCGCATAGCCGGGCTGCCTGATCACCCGCCTGTCCGATGACGGAAGGCAAACCGATACATCGCTTGAATAAAAAGGATGACTGATATGCGTAACTTTGATTTGACCCCGCTTTACCGTGCCACTGTTGGTTTTGACAAAATCGCCGATATGATGGACCGCGCTTTGGCGCAGGATTTGGGCGGATCGACCTACCCCCCGTATAATATCGAAAAAACGGCTGATGATGCTTATTGCATTTCGATTGCCGTGGCAGGTTTTGCCGATGATGATCTGTCGGTCGAGCTGCGCGATGGCGCGCTGATCGTCACGGGCCGCAAGGAAAAAGATACAGCCGATCGTACCTATCTGCATCGCGGCATTGCCACGCGGAACTTCGAACGCCGTTTTCAGCTGGCCGATCATGTAAAGGTCACAGGCGCCAGCCATGCCGATGGGATGCTGCACATCACGCTGGAACGCGAAATACCCGAACGTCTGCGCCCACGCCAAATCGCCATCACCAAAGCGCCCAAAAGCGCGGCCAAGGATGTGGTGGACGCTCAGGCGGTGAATTAAGCCAGCCCCTCATCCGGCGGTCACGCCGAACTGCGCCTGCCTGCCCCCCCCACGGCAGGCGCAGCCCGACGCGTGGGGCCTGAAAAACAGCTTCACACAAACAGGCCCAAGCGATTGACGCCCCGCCCCCCCTTCGGGTAAGCGCAGGCAGACACATCAGGGGATTGACCATGGCAAGAGGGCGCAAGGGCCGCGACATCAGCGGCTGGATCATCGTGGATAAACCCGCAGGGATCACATCCAGCGCGGTGGTGAATAAAATCCGCTGGGCCTTCAACGCCAAAAAAGCCGGCCACGCCGGCACATTGGATCCCGATGCTACGGGCCTGTTGGCTGTCGCCTTGGGCGAGGCAACAAAGACCGTGCCTTATATCACCGATGCGCTAAAGGCCTATGAATTCACCGTTCGTCTGGGCCAAGCCACCAACACCGACGACGCCGAGGGCGAAGTGATCGCCAGCACCGACACCCGCCCCGATGATGATGCAATCCGCGCCGCCCTGCCCGCCTTTTTGGGCGAAATCATGCAGGTGCCACCCAAATTTTCCGCCGTGAAAATCGATGGGCAGCGCGCCTATAAATTGGCCCGCGACGGCGAGGATGTACAAATCGCCTCCCGCCCCCTTTGGGTCGAAGAGCTGCTGTTTGTGGACCGCCCCGACGCCGATCATGTCACGTTGGAAATGACCTGCGGTAAAGGCGGGTATGTGCGTGCGATTGCGCGGGATTTGGGGCAGGCGCTGAACTGCCCATCGCATGTCAAATGCCTACGCCGGCTGTGGTCTGGCCCGTTTGATCTGACCGGTGCGCTGGATCTGGACACGGTGGATCGTCTGGCCAAAACCGATGCGCTGGATGCCTATCTGCAACCGCTGGAAATTGGCCTGTCTGATCTGCCAAAAGTCACCGCCACCGATGCCGGCGCCACCGCATTGCGCAATGGCAACGCCGGCGAAGTGCTGGGCGGTGATGTCGAATTTGGCGACACCTGCTGGGTCAGCCATCAGGGGCGCCCCGTGGCCGTGGGCCAATACCAAGGCGGGCGCGTCGCCCCATCGCGCGTGTTTGTTCTGGACACATGATCACCCGAAGCTTCCAAAAGGGGGACGCCCAGTCCACCGCAACCTATTCGGATTGCGAACGCTATCGTTACAGTCTGACGCGGGTTTGGGATGCGGATGGGGGTAAGATCAGCTTTGTAATGCTGAACCCATCAACCGCGACGGAATATCAAAACGACCCCACGGTTGAACGCTGCGAACGCCGCGCGCGGGCCTTGGGGTTTGGCGCCTTTTGTGTGACCAATATCTTTGCTTGGCGCGACACTGACCCGCGCAAAATGCGCGCGGCCGCGGATCCCGTTGGACCACAAAATGACAGGTATATTTTGCAGGCGGTCGACTGGGCTGACATGGTTCTGGCCGCATGGGGCAGCCATGGGGACCACCTGAACCGCGGGGCGCAGGTGCAGGGTTTGCTGCACCAAACCGGTGCGCAAATTTATCATCTGGGCCTGACCAAAGCCGGCCACCCCAAACATCCGCTGTATATCGGTTATGCAACCCAGCCACAGGTTTGGGCACTCTAGGGCCGACCGTGCATTAACCAATTATTAATCTAAGTCTTGCTCGGCGACGGCTCTGGGCGGATATACATCCATAAGTATATGGTGGCTGACCAGCACGGGATCCCATCCCATCTGTCGGCTTTGGGGGTGTAGCATGATGATGATTGCGGGCATGATTGGAGCAATGCTGGCCGGAGCGTTCGCCATCACTCAATCAGACACAGAACCTGAAGAGGATGCCCAAAACGCATCCAACATCCGCATTGGATCAGATGATGACGATATGCTGACCCTGGGGGCACAGCGCGATTTGGTGCATGGCTATGCCGGCGATGATATCATAGATGCCGCCGCCGGACGCGATGAAATGGAAGGCGGCGATGGCAATGACAGCCTACAAGGCGGCGATGGGGATGATGCCATCTGGGGCGGTAACGGCCATGACATGGCCTGGGGTGATGCCGGCGATGACAGCCTGTTTGGCGAAACCGGACATGACACGCTGTGGGAGGGCACAGGCCATGACGCGTTATCTGGCGGGAACGGCAATGATGACCTGTCTGGGCACGGCGGCGATGACACGCTGACCGGCGGGGCCGGAGAAGATGCCTATTTGGGCGGGGCGGGCAATGATCTGCTGGATGCGCGCAGCGGTGATGATGGGTCTGTTGATTATCTGGCCGGCGGCGACGGGGATGATACATTGCGCGGCGGGGCAGGCGATGTCTTAACCGGCGGCGATGGCGCCGATTTATTTGACCTGAATGTGGCGGCAGGACAAACCCCGGCCCTGATCACCGATTATAACGCGGCGCAAGATCGCATCGCGATCACCGGCCCAGATGATGCCGCGCTGCGCTTGGTTACAAATCCAGATCATCCCGATCAGGTCACATTATACCAGGGCGAAAATCCCATAGCCCATATCCAAGGCGACGCCCCCGACATCACCCAAATCCTGCGCGCGCTGCGTCTTTAAATCAATCAGCGCAGCTGCCTGCGCAGCTGTGCGATAGCATCCTGCGCAGCGATGGCCAAAGTGCCGCGTTCTGGCGCGCTGATTTTGCGGGACACGACAGCCGCCAAATACAGCTCCGCCCCATCCATCACAAAAACAGGTGCGCCCGAGGCGCCGCTGTCGACTGTGCAGGACAAAAGCGCGGCCTGCCCTTCACGCGCGGCTACTTTGCAGTTTTGCTGTGCGATGTGGTTGCTGTTCATCCGATCATATCGCAGGATTTTCACCTGAGCAGACCACGCCGGAAGTGGCCCAATGCGCAAATGCGCCAAGGCAGACACATCAAGCGGCGCGTCAAGCCGTGCCAAGGCGATATCATTGTTCAAACGCGCTACCCCCATTTGGAAAAACGCCGCAGGCAGGGCGATCTGCGTGATATGCCGCGCGGCAACAGCACCGTCATCCCCAAGGGCCAAAAAGAACCGCATCGGGGCCAAAGGTCGATCCGTTCCATCAGGGGATTGCAGACAATGGCCGGCGGTTAATATCGTCTGTGAATCGATCAAACTGGCGGTGCAGAACCCACCACGGCCAATATTCAGCCGCCCCACCAATTGCGCGACATCCGCCATGGCCAACATCGGCCACAGCAGCAAGGCGCAAAAGATTACGGCAACGCGCATCAATCAGCTGTCGGTGCGTTTGGGCAGCACCCAATCGGGGCGTATGAAATGGCAGGTGTATCCATCGGGGATCCGTTCAAGGTAATCTTGGTGTTCAGGTTCTGCCTGCCAAAAATCCCCCAGTGGCGCAACTTCCGTAACCACCTGCCCTGGCCATAACCCGCTGGCATTCACATCGGCGATGGTGTCCACCGCGCACAGGCGCTGATCCTCGGTTTCATAAAAGATTGCACTTCGATAGCTGGGGCCGCGATCATTGCCCTGCCGATCTGGCGTGGTGGGATCGTGGATCTGAAAGAAAAATTCCAACAACCGGCGATAGGTGATACGCGCGGGATCAAAGATAATCTCGATCGCTTCGGCGTGATTGCCATGGTTGCGATAGGTTGCATTGGGGGTGCTGTCATCGCCCGAATATCCCACGCGGGTTGACACAACCCCATCCAGCTTGCGGATCAAATCCTGCATGCCCCAAAAGCATCCCCCCGCCAGAACGGCCTTTTCGTGCATCCTAATCCCCCTCTACCTGCGCCAGATAGGCGCCATATCCTTCCGCATCCATATCGTCGCGGTGGATGAAACGCAAACTGGCCGAATTGATGCAATACCGCAATCCCCCCTGATCATGCGGCCCATCGGGAAAGACATGACCCAGATGGCTGTCACCATGGGTGGACCGGACCTCGGTCCGGATCATGCCATGGGTGGTGTCGCGCAATTCGGTGATGTTTTGCGGCACAATCGGGCGGGTGAAACTGGGCCAGCCGCAGCCGCTTTCATATTTCGCGGATGAGGCAAACAGCGGCTCGCCCGAAACGATATCCACATAAATCCCCGGTTCCTTATTGTGCAGCAGCGCGCCTGTGCCGGGGCGTTCAGTGCCGCTTTGTTGGGTGACGTAATAGCTGATGTCATCCAAAGCGGCGATCACATCAGGGTCTTTGCGATATTGGGTCATGCAGATCTTCCTTTCCCATAGGTATCTGGCGCGGATTAGCCCAGTGTCAAATCCGAAATCTGCGCCGATATGCGGCTTTCGGTGTCATCGCTGTCAGCCGAAAGGGCCAGGCCAAACAGCACCCCCGGATCGCGGTCAAAGGCACGGGCAAAATCGGCGTGCAGATCGACGGTTTCATGGTGTGATCCCGTCCCAGCGGGGCGCATGGCCACAGTCGCCCCTTTGCCGCGCAGCCATGGGTTATTAAACACAGCCCCGCGCGGGTAATCCCCGCCCCAAGTATAAATCAGCATGCGCGCCGCCCGCGCACCCAGAACCTTACGTGCGCTGGCCCCTGACAGGCGCGTGGCGTCACGCGCTGGTAAAAACACAAAATACAGCGCCAAATTACGATCATCCCCACCCTTGCGCGTCAAATCCGTTGGGGGAACCGTGGTTGATACGTCCCATTTCCAATTGGCCTGCACCGCGCCCCATTGCGCCTGTGGCAGCTGCCGCATCAGCAATGACACGCTGTCATTTGATTGCACGGTGATGCTGCGCGGACCTGGGGTGAAGCTGTTGCTATCTTTTCGGGGAAAGGTTTGATGCTGCCACCCCATATCCAGCGGCAGTGCCCGCACACCCACCGGACAGCACAAGGCAGCCGCGGCGGTGGTGATAAAATGGCGTCGGGTGAATGGCATGATGGCTCCTTTCCCCGTTCACTATAGCACCCAAACCCCAGCCCCCAAATCACAACAGCGTGTATTGGCCCGCTAGTCCTGCATTTCGATACGGGGGCGACCAGATGCGGTGACCTTCAGCGTGGCTTCGATGAACACGTCGCGGCCATCATTGCGGGTGGTGCGGATGTCGGCCTCTTCGGCTAATGTCACATCTTCGGCGCCGGCTTCAATCGCGGCCGTTTGTGCAGCCCCCCGCAGATGCGTCCACAGACACTGCAGCGCCAAATCCTGCGCGGCGAAATCTTCGGGACCTGCGGGCAGGTGCACGCGGAATTTACCTTCCGATGGGCTGGTAATTGTGCCGGCTTGCGTGACAGAAATTTGCCCAACCACGGCGCCGATCGCATTGGCGACCTCGGCCCCGTCTTGCAAAATCACCTGCGCATTCAGGGCCTGCCCCACGGCGGGGTAATAACAATGCGCTGATGCGCCCAGCCCAATCACCGGCACATTCACCGCCGCATCCAGCGCCAGAAGGCCCCGATGCCCCTCTAATGCGCGCAGCATCATGGGATGATCGCATAATGCCTGTGCATTCAGGCCGAAATCGCCGCTTTCTTCATCCAACGCCGCAGATAGGATCGCAGCGCGCGTTTGCCGCGTCATCTGATCGACAATAATTTGGGCCATGGTCACTGTATCTGCGGCCAATTTGTCACCCGACCCGATCCGCCGCCGCGCCATCAGGTCCAGCGCCTTGCATGCCGCATCGCTGTCCCAGGCCTGAACACGGCCCAAAGCATGCACCGCATCCGTCGGCGTCAGGGCCGATATTTGCACCAACCCCCGCGCCCAAAGCCGGGTCAATGCGGCCTGATCCATACGCGATTTCAACGCATCGCCCAGCGGCATGAACCGCGGACCAATGCGATCCAACACGGCCGCATCGCGGGGCGGCAAATCGGGAATTTCCATCCCCTTCGATCGGCGAATAAAACGGGCGTCATGTTCACTGGGTGCGGGGGCGCGCAATTGACGTTCCAGCGCGGTATGGACCACATCACCATCTTCATGCGCGGCCAACGACACGGGCAACACGCGGCGCGGACCCAGCCGCACCCCACCTTGCAGACCTTCGGTGATGATGTGCACCTCGCTGTCGCCACCCAGACCATGGGTGCGCATGGCGACCGCCTCGACCATGGTGCGAAAACCGCCAACCTGTGCGCCATTGGGATCCAGCGCCGGTTTGCCATCACGCAAAATGGCAATATCGGTGGTGGTGCCGCCAATATCCGACACAATCGCATCACGCGCCCCGCTGAGCCATTGCGCCCCAACGATCGATGCCGCCGGACCAGATAAAATCGTTTCAATCGGGCGCGTCCGCGCCACTGCCGATGCCATCAAGGCCCCATCGCCGCGCACCACCATCAGGGGCGCACGAATGCCAATATCCGCCAAAGCATCTTCGGCCCGGCCAATAAGGCGGTCGATCATCCCAATCAAACGGGCGTTCAAAACCGCCGTCACGGCCCGTTTTGGCCCGTTCAGCTGCGCCGATAATTCATGCGACATGGTCACAGGGCGCCCCGTAATGCGGCGGATCAGATCCGCCGCGGCCAATTCATGCGCCGGATTTCGGGTGGCAAATTGGCTGGCCACGGCAAAGCCGGACACCGGGCCGAGCCCCGTCAGCCAGGTTTCTAATGTGTCGGTATCCAAGGGTCGCGCCTCGCCCCCGGCATGGTTATGCCCACCGGACAGCACCAAATGCGGATCCCCCTGCAAGGCCTCTAACAGGCCGTGTTTTCCCAGATCCTCGGCCCGAAAGCCAATATACACCAAAGCAACCCCGCCACCTTGCCCTTCAACCAAAGCATTGGTGGCCAAGGTTGTGGATAATGATGCCAGCGCTATGCGATCAGGAGCAACCTTGCTGCTGTCCAGTACCGCGCGCACCGCTGCCCCAACGCCGTGCGCCAGATCGTGCCGCGTAGTCAGCGATTTCGCACTGGCCAAAATGCGCTGCCCATCTTCAATCAAAACCGCATCTGTATACGTGCCGCCCGTATCCACACCCAGATATATTGCCATTCGCTGCCCTGTCATAATATGCAATCGGGCTGCCCCAATCGCCATCCATGTGATGATAAACACATACATCTAGAATGGTGAAAGGCAACGGGGATCATCCACTTTGACCTTTGGAATTGCATCACATAGGGTGCCCCAAATTCACCCACAGATAACACTGTAATTTGGCCGGCCACCTTATATGCACATTTTGGAAAACATCATTACCGACCGTGGGTCCAAATATGCGGTATCTGGTGGTCCCTGCAACAATGAGGCAGAGGCAAAGGCCTTTATCAAATCACTTTGCCGCCATAAGAAATTCGCCAAAGCCACACATAATTCATGGGCCCTGTTTTCGTCAGAAATTCAAATCAAAAACGATGATGGTGAAAGCGGGGCTGGCATGGTGATCCTGCGTATGCTGGAACGCGAAGGGCTGCAAAATCACATCATCGTTGTCTCACGTTGGTTTGGCGGAAAACATTTGGGCGGCGATCGGTTTCGTCACATTCAAGATGCCGTGCATATGTATTTGAACGACTTAAATCAAAATTAATCGATCTTTACGGCCGCCACGCAGGATAACCTTTGCGATATTTTTGGGATTTGCTAGGGTTGTGAAAACATCCAAACCCTTCGTGCCCCAAATGCGCCTTATTTTGCTTTTCTGTTTGATCCTGCACGCGCCTGCCGCATCTGCGCAAGCCCGGCTTGAGGGTCCGGTCAGTCATGTGCGGGATGGTGACACGATTGAAGTTGGTGGTATCGCAATCCGGCTTGCGGGGTTGACCTGTGATGAGGTCGGCTCGCGGCTTGGGGATCTTGCAACGGCCGAGTTAACGGGGGTTATTCAGGCACAGAATGCGCGCTGTGATCTGAACGGTAATCGCAGTTATGATCGGCTGGTTGGGCGCTGCTGGACCTCTGCAACAGGGGATATCGGGTCCTATCTGATAAAGCGTGGCCTGTGCGGGCGCTGTGCGCGGTATGATCTATCTGGTGATTACATCGACGTGCAGAGCATATCTGGCGTGTACGCAGGGCGGGTGCCACAATATTGCATTAGCACGCAGCAATAATCGCATATGTATCAGTAGAAGTTTTGGTTGCGGGGAGAGGATTTGAACCTCTGACCTTCAGGTTATGAGCCTGACGAGCTACCTGGCTGCTCCACCCCGCGACAGAGGTTGTGTATATTGCATTTTATTAGGTTTGGCGGTGACTTACTCTCCCACACCTTAAGATGCAGTA
>JALQTR010000206.1 GCA_023260835.1 Paracoccaceae bacterium | reverse complement strand
GAAGTGGTCTGTGGCGTCGGTCGTACCGGCACATGGTTCGGCTATCAGCATTACGGCGTACAGCCCGACATGGTGACGATGGCCAAGGGTGTGGCGTCGGGCTATGCCGCGATTGCCTGCCTTGTGACCACCGAAGAAGTGTTCGAAATGTTCAAGGATGATGCCGCAGATCCAATGAATTACTTCCGCGACATTTCCACCTTTGGCGGCTGCACCGCCGGTCCCGCCGCGGCGCTGGAAAATATGCGCATCATCGAAGATGAAGGCCTGCTGGAGAACACCATTACGATGGGTGATTATATGTTCGATCAGCTCAGCGCCTTGGCCGACAAACATAAGGTCATCGGCCAAGTCCGCGGCAAGGGCCTGTTCCTGGGCGCTGAATTGGTCGAAGATCGCGCCAGCCGCGCGCCTGTGGCCGAAAAGCTGGCGCAGGCCGTTGTGGGGGATTGTAACGCACAAGGCGTCATCATCGGCGTCACCAACCGATCCATCCCAGGTTATAACAACACGCTATGTTTCAGCCCCGCGCTGATCGCCACCAAGGACGACATTGACCAAATCGTCGCTGCGGTGGACAACAGCTTGGGTAAGGTCTTCGGCTAATCCACGCCTATACGACACTAAAACCCGCCGGCATCCATGATGCGGGCGGGTTTTTCATTGGCCTGCGACCCGATTCCCCCTTGCGGCCCGTGGGATTTACGGCATCCTGTGGGCAAGTGACTTAAAGGGGGCAGCATGCAAGATATTTTCCTGGGTATAATCGGTGGATCCGGTCTTTATGAGGTCGAAGGCCTGCGCGATGCTACATGGCAGGATGTCAGCACCCCCTATGGCCCGCCATCGGATCAAATTCTAACAGGGCGCTTGGGTGACCTGCGGGTGGCGTTTTTACCGCGTCACGGGCGCGGCCATGTGCACAGCCCGTCCGATCTGCCCTATCTGGCCAATATCGACGCGATGAAACGGCTGGGGGTGACGGAAATTCTGTCTCTATCCGCCTGCGGATCCTTCCGCGAGGAAATGGCGCCGGGTGATTTCGTTTTGGTCGATCAATTCATCGACCGCACCAAATCCCGCCCGCACAGTTTCTTTGGCGCGGGCTGCGTGGCGCATGTGTCACTGGCCTACCCCACCTGTTCACGGCTGGGGCAATCCGCCACGGCGGCCGCCGCCGATGCTGGCATTACCCTGCACCCCAGCGGCACCTATTTGGCAATGGAGGGGCCACAGTTTTCCACCTTGGCCGAATCGCGCCTCTACCGCGAGGTCATGGGCTGCGATGTGATCGGCATGACCAATATGCCCGAGGCACGCCTCGCCCGCGAGGCCGAGCTTTGCTACACCCCCATTGCCATGGTCACCGATTATGACAGCTGGCACGAAACCCATGGCGAGGTGGATGTGACGCAGATCATCGCCACCTTGCAAGGCAACACCGCCAAGGCCCTGCGCCTGCTGGCCGCCCTGCCCCAGCATCTGTCACCGCAGCGCGCGCCTTGCGCCCAAGGCTGTGATCGCGCGCTGGAGTACGCCATCATCACCGCGCCCGACAAACGCGATCCGGCGCGGGTGGCCAAATTAGATGCCGTGGCTGGCCGCATCCTGGGAGGGAGCCAATGAAAACCGTCAAAGATTACATCCGCACCATCGTTGATTTCCCGCATGAGGGGATCCTGTTTCGCGATGTCACCACCCTGTTCGCCGACCCACAGGGGTTTCGCATGGCGATTGATCAATTGCTGCACCCATTTGCAGGGGCCAAGATTGACAAGGTTGTGGGGTTAGAGGCGCGCGGATTTATCCTGGGCGGGGCCATCGCGCATCAGCTGGGCACCGGATTTGTGCCGATTCGCAAGAAAGGCAAATTGCCGGGGGCCACCTATGCGCAGGCCTATCAGCTGGAATATGGCGAAGCGGTGGTCGAGATTCACCAAGACGCGCTAGAGCCGGGCGAGCGGGTTTTGCTGGTCGATGATCTGCTGGCCACCGGCGGCACAGCGGCCGCCGGCATTACCCTGCTGGAAAAATTGGGAGCCGATATCATCGGCACCGCCTTTATCGTCAACCTGCCCGATTTGGGCGGAAAGCGGCGGTTAGAAACGCTGGGCATGACAATTCATGCCTTATGCGATTTCGACGGGCTCTAGGGTCATCTCGGGCCGATGCCGGCCCGCAGCTTACATCAGGCGGCTGATCACCACGGTGACCTCGGGCTTTTTGCCGATCTCATCCAGGCCGGTTTTGCGCGCAACTTTGGTCAGCTCGCGCGTCAGCGCATCATCATCAGACAGGGTTTTATGTTTGGCCCGCCCAATGAATTGCGACAGGTCCTCCTCCAGCGCATCAACCAGCGGCGCACCGGATCGGCCCATTTCAGGCAGGCCCTTCAGATCACACCAAGGATCGCCCAGAACCTCGCCCTCTTCATCGATGATGACAGTGACGATGACATGGCCATTCAGTGCCATGCGAATGCGGTCGCGCACGACCCCATCCAGCGCACCAATCTGTACCGCACCGTCCAAATACCGCCGGCCAGTTTCGATGTAATCTGCCACCACTGGCGCAGGGCCGGTAATGTCCAGCATCATCCCATTGACACAGGTGATCGAGGCGCGCCCAGCTTCGCTCGCCAGTTGGGCGTGTTTGCGCAAATGGCGGTGTTCACCATGCATGGGGATAACAATTTTGGGATCCACAATCCCCTGCAATTTCAGCAAATCAGGGCGATTTGCATGGCCCGATACGTGATACAGGCCGCCATGATCATCCTCGACCTCGACGCCCTTTTCGGACAGGTTGTTCATGATACGAATGACGCCCTGTTCATTGCCTGGAATGGTCTTTGACGAGAACAGGAACAAATCCCCCTCGGCCAGTGTGACGCCCTGATATTTGCCCTGCGACAGCTGCGCGCTGGCCGCGCGGCGTTCGCCCTGCGATCCGGTGACGATCAGCATGACATTTTCGCGCGGCATTTGCACCGCATCATCGGGGGAAATGGTGGTTGGGAAATCCGCCAAAACGCCGGTTTTCAACCCTGCCTCGACCATGCGGCGCATGGCGCGGCCCATCAGGCAGATGGATCGTCCCGCGTTCTTCCCCGCCTCGGCCAGAGTTTTCACCCGCGCGATGTTGGACGCAAAGGTGGTGGCGATGACCATCCCCTCGGCCCCAGCGATCAATTCGGTGATTGGCGCGGCAAGTGTGGCTTCGGACCGGCCTTCATGGGTGGACATCACATTGGTGCTGTCACAGACCATGGCATGGGTGCCTTTGGCAGCTTTGGCCCAAAGGTCTGGATCGAATGCCTCGCCTACCACAGGGGTTTCGTCCAATTTGAAATCGCCTGTGTGGATGACCTTACCCGCGGGGGTTTCAATCACCAGCGCGCTGGATTCCGGAATCGAATGCGAAATCGGTAAGAACCCAACCTTGAACGGCCCAGCCTGCGTCATATCAGGCCAGGCTTCTACCGTGTGCACAGCCGTTTCGGGCTGCCCGCGGTCGGTCATTTTATGCCGCGCATTATGGGCCGTGAACGCACGCGCATAAACAGGCGCGCCGAGTTCCCCCCAAAGATGCCCCAATGCGCCCACATGGTCTTCATGCGCATGGGTGATGAAAATCGCATCAAGCCGGTCTTTGCGCGCTGCCAGCCAGTCAATATCAGGGAAGATCAGATCCACCCCGGGGCTGCCATCCATATCGGGGAATGTCACGCCCAGATCGACCAGTATCAATCGTTCGTTATCTTTGGGGCCATAGCCATAGACATAGGCGTTCATCCCAATTTCGCCTGCGCCGCCCAGCGGCAGGTAAATCAATCGTTCCGTCGTCATTAAATTCAATTATCCCTTCAGCGCCTGATTATGCGCGTGTATCACCTGCAAGCCATGCATGGTTAAATCTTCATCCAGCGCATCAAACAGATCGACGCTTTGCTGAAACAGCAGTGACAGCCCGCCGGTGGCAATCACCTTCATGGGCCGGTTTCTTTCGGCCCTTATACGCGCGCAGATCTCGCGCACAAGCCCAACATAGCCCCAAAACACACCTGACTGCATACAGGCCACGGTATTGGTGCCGATCACCTGATCGGGGTGAGTGATATCCACATGCGGCAGCGCCGCTGCCGCCTGATGCAGCGCCATCAGGGACAGGTTCACACCAGGCGCAATCACCCCGCCCACATAGGCGCCATCATCTGCGACCACATCAAAGGTGGTGGCCGTGCCAAAATCCACCACAATCAAGTCCCCGCCGTAACGGTCAAACCCTGCAACCGTGTTCACCAATCGATCCGGCCCAACCTGCGTGCCCGGATCAACCCGCACATCCACCGGCAGTGCGCAATCGGGTTTGCCCACGACCAAAGGCCGCGTGTTAAAATATCGATCGGCCAAGACGCGCAGGTTGAACACCACGCGCGGCACCGTGGATGATATGATCACATCGCGAATATCCGCCTGCAGGTTGTTCAGCTGCATCAAGGCCGACAGCCAAACGAAATATTGATCCGCCGTACGCTGATGATCGGTGGCTGTGCGCCAAGTGGCGGTAAATTTTGTCCCGTCCCACAGGGAAAACACCGTATTCGTATTTCCGCAATCAATGGTCAGCAGCATCACGCGCCCCCTATTCCTTGGCAAAAACATCCGCAGCGGCAATCGCGCGGCGGCCATGGTCCGTCTGTAAAATAAGCGCCCCATCGGCGTCAACGTCTGCGAAGATGCCGTCAATCGCATCAGGCCCGACGCGCGCGGTAATCGGCGCACCGATAAAGGCCGCCCGATCCAGCCAAGCGCGGCGGATAGGGGCAAAGCCATGGGTGATGAATTGATCCTCGTATTGGGCAAATTGCGCAGCGATGGCATTCAGCAGATTCTCTGGCTGAATATGCAGGCCAGTTTCCGTTTGCAAAGAACAGGGGCCAAGGGCGCGCGCCTCTAACGCGTCGGCGGTGGGGGCGGTTTGTAAATTCACACCGATCCCGACGATCAGAACCGCGCGGCCGTCTGGCAGAACGCTGGCCTCCAGCAAGATCCCCGCCAATTTGCGGCCATTCAGCAGCACATCATTGGGCCATTTCAGCGACAGATGTTCCGCCGCAACACCCAGCTGTACCAGCGCCTGATAAAGCGACAGCGCCGCAATAAAGCTGCGCAATGCGGTTTGCGCAGGGGGCGTTGTGGGGAACAGTGTCAGCGAGGCGGCAAAATTCCCAACCGGATCCACCCAAGGGCGACCACGGCGCCCGCGCCCCTGCGTTTGACGATGCGCCAAAATCCACCCCGGCCCAGATGCCGCACTGGCCCGGCGCAGGCTTTCGGCATTGGTGCTGTCGATCTGATCCAGCACCAGACGGCTGTATCCTTGTGGCCATGCAATGTGCATCTGGCGAAGCCCTTTCAATGCAAAACTGGCACCCGGTTTCCCGAATGCCAGCCCAATTTTATTTTGCGGTCCAATTAATTCAGCAAGGCCTGCGCGGCGAAGGCCGCGGCGGATTCAATGCCAAACAGATTGATCACCCCAACAACCATTGCAATTGCACTGGCCGCCAGAACAACGGGCAGAATACCCCCGCGGCTGTTGTCCAGCCCCTGTTCGGTTTCGGCCCCAAAATACATCAGATAGACAATGCGCAGGTAATAATAGGCACCGATAACCGATGCCAAAACACCCGCGATAACCAGCCCAGTCAGGCCTGCATCGAATGCGGCGCGCAGCACGTAAAGCTTGCCAAAGAACCCAACAAGCGGCGGGATACCAGCCAGCGAAAACAGCAGCACCAACATCGCCAGCGCCCGCCCGGGGGCCGCACGGGCATAAAGGTTCAGCGCGCTGATGTCGGTGACGGGACGGCCGTCACGCTCCATGCTCATGATGAAGGCAAAGGTGCCGATGTTCATGGCGACATAGATCACCATATATACCAGCATCGCCTGAACGCCATCCGCAGTGCCCGAAGCCAAGCCCATCAACGCATAACCCATATGCGCGATCGAGCTGTAGGCCATCAGACGTTTGATATCGCTTTGGCCAATCGCCGCCACAGCGCCTAGCGCCATGGATGCAATCGACAGAAGCACCAAAATTTGCTGCCACTGCGGCACAATCGCCCCAAAAGCATCATGCAGCACCCGCGCAAGCAGGGCCATTGCGGCAATTTTCGGGGCCGTGGCGAAGAAGGCGGTGACCGGCGTGGGCGCACCTTCATAAACATCGGGGGTCCACATATGGAATGGAACAGCCGATACTTTGAACGACAGGCCTGTGACGATCAGCACCAGGGCAAACAGCAGACCCAGTCCCAATTCACCGCTGGCTGCGTTGATGATACCCGCAAAGCCTGTTGTGCCCGCAAACCCATAGGCCAAGGCCGACCCATAAAGCAGCAGCCCCGAGCTGAGCGCACCCAGCACGAAATATTTCATCCCGGCCTCGGCTGATTTTGGGCTTTCACGGCGCAGCGCGGCCACCACGTACAGCGACAAAGATTGCAATTCCAGCCCCATATACAGGACCATCAGATCCGCGGCAGACACCATCACCATCATGCCAACAACGGCATAGACGACCAAGATGGGGTATTCGAACCGCAGCAGATCACGGCGCTGCATGTAATCTTGCCCCATAACCAGAACCGCTGCGGCAGCCAACAAGAAGGCAATTTTGGCAAAGCGGGCAAAGGCGTCATCCATGAACATCCCGCCAAAGGCGCTTTGCGCACCGCCGCCTCCCAGACCAATCATGGCCGCAATGGCGACAAAAACGCCCGCTGTTAGCCAAGTTAAAGCCGAGGCCATTTTATCCTTGCCGGTGTAGGCCACCAGCAACAGCGCAACCAACCCATAAACCGCGAGCAGAACTTCGGGCAGGATAACAGTCAAATCAGCCGTAATCATCGTGAACTCCGTTAATGGGCCGCTGCGGGCATTGCGGCCGCAGGGCTGTGGGCGTCAAGCGCCGCGTGGTAATTATGCACCAATGCCTCGACCGAGGGGCCGATGATGTCGGTGATCAGCGCGGGGTAAACCCCAAGCAGCAGGGTCATCACAACCAATGGGGCAAAGATCATGCGTTCGCGCGCGGTCATATCGGTGATGCTGCGCAGGCTTTCCTTGATCAGCTCGCCCATGACAACGCGGCGATACAGCCACAGCGCATAAGCCGCCGACAGGATCACCCCAGCGGTGGCCACCGCCGCCACCCAAGTGTTCACCTGAAAGACCCCCATCAGCGTCAGAAATTCGCCAATAAACCCAGACGTGCCCGGCAGGCCGACATTGGCCATGGTGAAGAACATGAAGACCAACGCATAGGCCGGCATACGGTTCACCAGCCCGCCATAGGCGTCAATATCACGCGTATGCATGCGGTCGTAAATCACGCCCACGCATAAAAACAGCGCGCCCGAAATAAACCCGTGACTGAGCATCTGGAAGATCGCGCCATCCACACCCTGTTGGTTGGCCGCGAAAATCCCCATGGTCACATAACCCATATGCGCCACCGAAGAATAAGCGATCAGCTTTTTCATATCCTCTTGTACCAGCGCGACCAGACTGGTGTAGACGATGGCAATCGCGCTCATCCATAAAACCAGGGGCGCCATGACATCCGCACCGATAGGAAACATCGGCAACGAAAAGCGCAAAAAGCCATACCCGCCCATTTTCAGCAAAATCGCCGCCAGAACGACGGACCCTGCGGTCGGCGCCTGAACGTGCGCATCTGGCAACCATGTGTGAACAGGCCACATTGGCATTTTCACCGCGAAGCTGGCGAAGAAGGCCAGGAACATCAGGGTCTGCATACCGCCCACGACATGAATGCCCAGAACCGACAGATCCCCTGCAGCAAAGCTGTGCGTCATAAGCGTTGGAATATCGGTGGTGCCGGCATCGGCATACATAGCGATCATCGCCACCAGCATCAAAACCGACCCCAGAAGCGTGTACAGGAAGAATTTAAAGCTGGCATAAATGCGGTCTTTGCCGCCCCAAATACCGATGATTAGGAACATGGGGATCAGACCTGCCTCGAAGAACAGATAGAACAGAACCATATCCAGCGCCATAAACACGCCCAGCATCAGGGTTTCCAGCAGCAAGAAGGCAATCATGTAATCCTTCACCCGCGTCTCAACCCCCCAGCTGGCGGCAATGGTCAGCGGCATCATGAAGGTGGTCAGCAGCACAAACAAAACACTGATCCCATCAACGCCCATTTTATACTTCAGGCCCATGATCCATTCACCCTCTTCCACCATCTGGAAGCCGGTGTCGGTTGGATCGAATTGCGCCCAGATAAACAAGGACACCAAAAAGGTCACACTGGTGGCAATCAGCGCCAGCAGTTTGGCATTCCGCGCCGCCCCCGCATCAGATCCGCGCAGAAAGACCAGCAGTATCAGCGCCGCAAGCGCCGGAATAAAGGTTACAATAGAAAGCAAGTTATCCATATCAGTGCGCCCCCCCGAAGAGCGTCATCCACGTAATGAGCAGCGCAAGCCCAAGCACCATGGCCAAAACATAGGTGAAAATATATCCCGATTGCGCCCGACCCGCCAAACGCGTCAGCATCGGCACAATCCCCATGGCAATCCCGTTGATCGTGCCATCAATGATGGCCCCATCGCCCTTGCGCCAGAACAACCGGCCCAAGGCCTGTGCTGGACGTACGAACAGGAAATCATAGGCTTCGTCGAAATACCATTTGTT
>JALQTR010000009.1 GCA_023260835.1 Paracoccaceae bacterium | reverse complement strand
GTTTGATTTGGACCGGTTCAGCGGCCCACCGCGCATTGGCAACTGGATTTGCCGCGTGGCTGATTTGGATGCGGCATTGGCACAATTTGGCCCGGCGGCCGGCCGCCCGGTCGAGGTTGCGCGCGGTAACCTGCGCTGGCGTATGGCTGTGCCTGAAAATGGGATCCTGCCCTTTGACAATTGTTTTCCAGCCTTGATTGAATGGATTGGCCATGATCATCCAACCCATCACCTGCCAATCATGGATGCGGCATTGAAACGGTTTGTAATCTGTCATCCGCAGGCGGATGCATTGGGGGAATTGCTGCGCCCGCATTTGCCGGATCCGCGTGTGGCATTCACCCCAGCTGCCACCCCGTCATTATCCGCCGTTTTGGATGTTGCTGGGCATGAGGTCCCCCTATGACAAGCCCATCATGGCAGGTGCGGATCGCAGATGACAGCGATTGCTCCCAGATAATGCAGATTTGGAATCATTACATTGATACCACCTGCGTGACGTTCACGACTGCGCGCAAAACGCTGGATGATTTACAGGTGCAAACCCGGGCGCGTGGGCCGCTGTTTTTGGTGGCTCGGCAAGATGCGCGCGTTTTGGGGTTTGCCACGGCATTCGCCTTTCGGTCTGGTCCGGGATATGCGCACAGTTTCGAACATTCGGTGCTGTTGGCGCCGCAGATTACGGGCCAAGGGATCGGCCGCGCCTTGATGTCGCAGTTGCAGGTCAATTTACGCGATCAGGGCGCGCATTGTCTTTTTGCAGGGGTTAGTGCGGAAAACCCGGCGGGCATTCAGTTTCATGCGCGGTTGGGGTTTTGCGTTGCGGCGCGCCTGCCCGAGGTGGGGTTTAAATTTGGGCGCTTCATGGATCTTGTTTTGATGCAGAAATTTCTATAGCGCCTTTTTGTGACCCTGCCTGATCGGACAGGCCGGGGGAAAAGGGTATTGGTATGTCGATTTGGTCACGGCTTGGCGATGCGATTGCATCACTTGCAAAGGGCGAGGCGCTTTTGGCGCTGTTCGACCGCCTGCGTACCCCGCCGGAACGATCCATCGCCTTTACAATTGCTGTGATTGCTTTGGGTGCGAAAATGGCCAAAGCGGATGGGCAGGTCAGCCGATCCGAAGTCGCGGCCTTTCGCGCGGTCTTTCATATCCCAAAAGGTGAAGAGCAAAACGCCGCCCGCGTTTTCGATTTGGCGCGCCAGGACGTTGCGGGGTTCGAAGCCTATGCAGCGCGTATTGCCCGCCTTCTGTCGGGCAAGGACAGCATGCTTGAAGAAGTGATCGAAGGGCTGTTTCACATCGCTATGGCCGATGGAATTTACCACCCCAAGGAAGACGCGTTTTTGCAGCGCGTGGCCGAGGTTTTCGCCATTCCCATGGCGCGGTTTAAATCCATCCGCGCCCGTTTTGTGCCCGATGCGGTTCAAGACCCCTATGCCATGCTGGGGGTGACCCCCGGAACGCCCCTGGCGGATATCCGGCGGGCATGGGTGAAGCTGGTCAAGGATGGGCATCCTGATCGATTGATTGCGCGCGGTCTGCCACCCGAGGCAATCCAGCTGGCCGAGCGGCGTATTATCGCCCTGAATGACGCCTGGGCCGAAATATCGGGCCGCCGTAAGGCCCCATAAATTCAGTCGTCCAAGCAAGAAAAAACGCAGGCCCGGGGGCCTGCGCTGATGATTTACGTTGATAAGGAGTGCTTATTCGGGGGTGGCTTCGCCGCCGCCCAGCTGATGGACATAGGCCGCAACCGCCGCGATTTCCGCATCCGACAGACGGGTTTGCCAAGATGGCATCACGCCATAACGTGAATTGGTCACCGTTTCGGTCAGCGTGGCGTAATCCCCACCAAACAGCCAGATGGCATCGGTCAGATTGGGGGCGCCCTGTGTGCGGTCCCCTGTGCCGTCCTCTGCATGGCAGGCCGCGCAGTTATCGGCAAAGACTGTGGCGCCAGCGGCCACTTGGCTGGGGTCCTGTGCATCGCCAGACAGGGACATCACGTAATTGACCACCTGTTCGATTTCTGCAGGTTCCAGAATTTCGCCAAAGGCGGGCATCTGAGAGAACCGTGCATCTTCGTCTTCGGTGTTACGAATGCCGTGTTTGATGGTGGTGTGGATGGCTTCGATATCGCCGCCCCACAGCCAATCATTGTCCAGCAAGTTGGGATAGCCTTTGGCCCCCGCCGCGCCCGACCCATGGCACTGTGCGCACCAGGTGCGAAACACCGCGCCGCCTGCATTTTTGGCATAGCCGTTCAGCTCTGCATTGGCGCTGATCTGGGTCAGATCAGCCGATGCCAATTGCGCGTTGATCGCCGCATTTTCAGCATCAACCGCTGCAATTTCCTTGGCCACATCAGCGCGGGTTGAAAAACCCAATATGCCTGGTGTGGCTTTGGTCAGCATTGGCCATGCGGGATAGGCGATGGAATAGCCAATCCCCCAGATGATGCACAGATAGAACACCCACAGCCACCAGCGGGGAAGGGGGTTGTTGAACTCTTCAATCCCGTCCCAGGAATGGCCCGTTGTTTCAGGATCTTTGTTGTTATGGTGCTTATTGCTCATGCCCGCGTCTCCTTGGCGGTTGTGTGTTGCGGCGCAGGTTTATCTTCGTTGCGAAATGGGATGTTGCCCACGTCGCTGTAAACCTTGGTGGATCCGGGCCGGAAGGCCCAGATCACGACAGCGATGAAGAAGGCAAACAAGGCCAAAAGCATCCAACTGTCCGCAAATTGCCGCAGTAACGTGTAAAGTTCCATTGGCGACCCCCTTACCGGCTTTCATCCGGCATAAAGGTCGAGAAATCGACCAATGTGCCCAGCATCTGCAGATAGGCGATCAGCGCATCGGCTTCGGAAATACCAGCTTGGCCATCGAAATTGCGTACCGATACCTTCTCGCCATAGCGCTCCAGCAGCCCATCATAATCGCTGTCAGGATCCGCCTGTGCGGCAAAATCGTCTTGCGCATTGGCCAGCATATCATCCGAATAGGGCACACCGACCAGAGCATTGGTGGACATCAGGTCCCCAATATAACGACCATCGATCAATGTGTCTTCCAGATGACCATATTTGGGCATAACGGATTCAGGCACAACCGATTGTGGATCGCGCAAATGGTCCACATGCCATTCATCCGAATAGCGCCCGCCCACACGCGCCAGGTCGGGACCTGTGCGTTTGGATCCCCATTGGAATGGGTGGTCATACATGGATTCGGCAGCCAGCGAATAATGGCCATAGCGTTCAACCTCGTCCCGCATGGGGCGGATCATTTGGCTATGGCAGACATAGCAGCCCTCGCGGATGTACACATCCCGACCCGCCAATTCCAGCGGGGTGTAGGGGCGCATGCCTTCGACCTTTTCGATGGTGTTGTCCAGATAGAACAAGGGAACAATCTGAACCAAACCACCGATTGTGACGACAAGAAAGCTCAGCACCAGCAAAAGCGTGGCATTGGTTTCAATGACTTTATGTTTGTCTAGGATACCCATTTTGCTGCTCCTTCTTATTCGGCAGGGACGGCGGCTGGGCCGGATTGCTGTGCCGCTGGGGCACGGCGCACCGTCATCACCAGGTTGTAGCACATGATGATGGCACCAGTCAGATACATCACGCCGCCCAAACCACGCACCACATACATTGGGAATTTCGCGGCCACGGTGTCAGCAAAGCTGTTGACCAAGAACCCGTTTGCGTCGACCTCGCGCCACATCAGGCCTTCCATGATGCCGGTGACCCACATGGATGCGGCGTAAAGCACGATCCCAATGGTCGCCAACCAGAAGTGCCAGCTGACAAGGCTGAGGCTGTACAGGCGTTCGCGGTTCCACAGTTTTGGCACCAAGAAATACAGCGCGCCAAAGGTGATCATCCCGTTCCAACCCAGCGCACCGGAATGCACGTGGCCAATGGTCCAGTCTGTGTAGTGGCTCAGCGAGTTGACCGCGCGGATCGACATCATTGGCCCCTCGAATGTGGACATGCCGTAGAAGCCAACCGAGATCACCATCATCCGGATCACCGGATCGGTGCGCAGTTTATCCCAAGCGCCAGACAGGGTCATCAAACCGTTGATCATCCCGCCCCAAGACGGCATCCACAACACGATTGAAAACACCATGCCCAGGGTCGATGCCCAATCAGGCAGCGCGGTGTAATGCAAATGGTGTGGGCCGGCCCAGATATAAATGAAAATCAGCGCCCAGAAGTGGATGATCGACAATTTATATGAAAACACAGGGCGTTCGGCCTGTTTTGGGATAAAGTAATACATCATCCCCAAGAACCCAGCGGTCAAGAAGAAGCCAACGGCATTATGGCCATACCACCACTGCGTCATGGCGTCCTGAACACCGGCAAAGACCTGAACAGATTTGCTGCCCCAGATCGATACAGGGATCGACAGGTTGTTAAACACGTGCAGCATCGCCACGGTGACGATGAAGGACAGGTAGAACCAGTTTGCCACATAGATATGCGGCTCTTTGCGTTTGATGATCGTGCCCAGGAAAACCGCCAGATAGACCAGCCAAACAACGGTCAGCCACAGATCAACATACCATTCTGGTTCGGCATATTCTTTGGACTGGGTTGCACCCAGCAGATACCCGGTCGCGGCCAGAACGATGAATAGCTGATAGCCCCAGAAGACAAACCAACCGGCATTGCCACCCCACAGCCGTGCAGCAGATGTGCGCTGCACCACATAGAACGAGCTGGCAATCAGCGCATTCCCGCCAAAGGCGAAAATCACTGCCGATGTGTGCAGCGGGCGCAGACGGCCAAAATTGGCGTATCCCTCGGCCCAATCGAAATTCAGCCCCGGAAACGCCAGCTGAAACGCGATAAAGGTGCCGGCCAAAAAGCCAACAACGCCCCAAAAGGCCGTTGCAATAACACCAGCGCGCACAACGCTGTCAAAATAGGTGGTTTGATCTGCCGGCGCCGCGGGGTCACCCGTGTGCCGCAGGGTCCACATGAAAAGCCCACCAGATACCAGCATGATTAAAATCGCATGCACCTGATAGGCAAAGTCGCGCGCAAAATTGGCCGCCATCATCGCAAAGAGCGTGATAAGGCCAAGCGCGATCAGCTTAACAATGTTCATTCGTCCAAGTCCCTTGTTTATTTGGCCTGCAATCACCAGATGCATCAGATACGCAAACGAATCCTGCTGCTCGCAGACCTTTTTAGACACTGCCCATATGCCTTGCGGCGCTGGAAGTGACTTTGATCTGTATCAAGCTGGGTAATTTACGGCTTTGATCCGGATCAAAGCGGCGCGATTCGTGATGGAGTTCACTGGGGTATCTGATCACAACACCCAAGCACGGGGTAAGGAGCCTTCAGCACCATGACCTATAAAACCATATTCACCGCCATTGCAGATATGGACAGCGCCAAAGCACAGCTTGAACAGGCTGCGGCAATGGCGCTGGCATTGGATGCGCATTTGGATGTTCTTTGCATTGGTGTCGACCGCAACCAAAGCGGCTTTTATTATGGTGGGGCATCCGCTGTGGTAATCCAAGAGGTGATCACCCGCGCCCGCGAAGAGGCCGAGGCCCTGGGCAAAGCAGCAGCCGAATTGCTGCGCCGTGAAGGGCTGTGTTTCACCATCGAATCAACTGTGGTCGCCATGGGCGATGTCGCGCGGCAGGTTGGCCTGCGGGCGCGTTTTGCGGATCTGTGCGTCTTGGCCTCGCCCTATCATGATGGGCAATCTGGCGATCAAGAGGCGCTGATCGAAGGGGCGATCTTTGATGGGGCGGTGCCAATTTATGTGCCATCTGGCGATGGTGCGGCCAATGGCTTGCCCAAAAACCCAATGCTGGCTTGGGACGAAAGCGCCGAAGCCTTGGCCGCAGCCCGGGCCGCGTTGCCCATGATGAAAGCGGCGGGCTGTGTGCGCATTGTGGTGATTGATCCGCCTGAACACGGGGCAAATCGGTCTGATCCGGGTGGGGTTTTGTCGCAATACCTGTCACGCCATGGGATTCGCTGTGAAATTGATGTGTTGGGCAAATCGCTTCCGCGCGTGGCAGATGTTTTGCTGCGCCATGCCGCAGATTGTGCCGCAGATGGCATCATCATGGGCGCCTATGGCCATTCTCGCCTGCGTGAAGCCATCTTTGGCGGCGCAACACGCGATATGCTGGGCAGTGGGGCTGTCCCGCTGATTATGGCGCATTAAGTTTCTGTTTCCCCCCGAAGGGCCCGCATTCTTCATTGGATGCGGGCCTTTATTTTTTGGGCCATCTGAAAAAAAATGCGGTTATGTGAAACTTTACGCTTTTTCGTGTTGACGCCCCCCGCGACATGGCCTAATCAGCCCACATCGCGCGGTTGTAGCTCAGTTGGTTAGAGTACCGGCCTGTCACGCCGGGGGTCGCGGGTTCGAGCCCCGTCAACCGCGCCACTTTCCCCCTTCAGTTGGAAATTTGGCAACGCGCAAACAGGATAATATCCTGTTGTGTCTACCTTTTATTGGCTTTCAGCCTGATCCAGCGCTTCTTGCGCGGCCATCCATAGGGTTTCCGCGCGCGCCATGGCCTCGGTCAGTTCGGCGTATTTGCGGTTCCAGCCTTCCAATTCGGAAATTTTGCTGTCTTCATAAAGCGCCGGATCGGCCAAAATGGCCGATAGCTTTTCATGCATCTCTTCCAGTTTTTCAATGCGGGCTTCGGCTTTGCGCAGATCGCTGCGCAGGGCCAGAATTGCATCGCGGCTGGGGCGCGTGGGTTTGGCCGTTGCCTGGGGTTTATCAACAGGTTTTGCCGGCGCTGCCTGCAGCAAAAACTGCCGGTAACTGTCCAGATCCCCGTCATAGGGCTGAACGCGCCCATCCGCGACCAGCCACAACCGATCCGCAACAAGGTTCAACAGGTGCATATCATGGCTGACCAATACCACCGCCCCGTCATAGGCGGCCAGCGCTTCGGCCAGGGCCTCGCGGCTTTCCATGTCCAAATGGTTGGTGGGTTCGTCCAAGATTAACATATGGGGTGCGTCCAGCGTGGCCAACAGCAGCGTCAGGCGCGCCTTTTGCCCGCCCGACAGACGGCCCACTTCGGTTTCGGCCTGTGCGGCCAACAGGCCAAACCCCGCCAGTTGCGCGCGCAGTTTGGCAGGCGGGGTATCGGGGCGCGCGCGTTGCAGGTGTTGCAACGGGGTTTCCGCGGCGCGCAGCACATCCATTTGATGCTGTGCGAAATACCCAATGCGCAGCTTGTTGGATTTTGTCAGCCGACCCGATTGCAGGGGCAATTCCCCCGCCAGCAATTTCGACAAGGTGGATTTCCCCATCCCATTGCGTCCCAAAAGCGCAATGCGGTCGTCCTGATCAATGCGCAGGGCCAAGCGTGACAGGATGGTTTTATCGCCATACCCCACCGCACCATCATCAATATGCACAATCGGCGGGGGTAATTGATCGGGCTGGGGGAAGGTAAAGACGTGATTTGCGGCCTCCTCTGGGGCGGCAATCGGGTCCATCTTTTCCAGCATTTTCAGACGCGATTGCGCTTGTTTGGCCTTGGACGCTTTGGCGCGGAACCGGTCAACGAAGCTTTGCAGATGTGCGCGGCGGGCGGCCTGTTTGCGGGCGGCTTCGCCCTGAATTTTCGCCTGCATGGCGCGGGCAGACAGGAATTGGCCAAAGCTGCCGGTCCAATAGGTCAGCTTTTGCGCCTCTAGATGCAAGATCCCCTGTACCGCGCGGTTCAAAAGCCCGCGGTCATGGCTGACAATCAGTACCGTATGGGGATATTTTTGCAAAAACCCTTCAAGCCACAGCGCGCCTTCAAGATCCAAATAGTTCGTGGGTTCATCCAGCAGCAGTATATCAGGCGCCGAAAACAGCACCGCGGCCAGGGCCACGCGCATTCGCCAGCCGCCTGAAAAATCGGCGCAGGGGCGGGCCTGTGCGGCCTCGTCAAAGCCCAGCCCCTTTAAAATGGTGCTGGCGCGGGCGGGGGCAGACCATGCGTCGATATCGGCCAGACGGGTCTGCACCTCGGCGATGCGGGTTGGGTCTGTGGCCGTGTCTGCTTCGGCCAGCAGGGCTGCGCGTTCTTTGTCGGCGGCCAGCACTGTGTCCAGCAAGGACACATCGCTGGCGGGGGCTTCTTGAGCAACACCGCCGATGCGGGCGCGGGCGGGTAGGGTGATTTGCCCATGGTCCAATGTCAGCTCGCCGCGGATTAGGCGGAACAGCGTGGTTTTACCGGTGCCATTGCGCCCAACCAAACCCACCTTATGGCCGGTGGGAATCGTCGCGCTGGCCCCGTCAAACAGGGGCCGTCCTTCAATGCTGTATCCAATGGCGTCGATCTGTATCATGCAGGCGTCATAGCAGGGCGCAACGTCGCACGCCAGCGCAAGCTTTGCCCTTTTCAAGCCAGCCCCATCATGGTAACGGGCGCAGCAGGTAAAGCCCCATGCCATGTGCCGGGGCGCCCCCTGAAACGTTAATCAAAAGGATCCATCCAATGGCCGTCGAACGCACCCTGTCGATCATCAAACCCGATGCAACCGCCCGCAACCTGACCGGTAAAATCAACGCAAAATTCGAAGACGCAGGTTTGCGCATTGTTGCGCAAAAGCGTATTCACCTGTCCAAAGCCCAAGCCGGCGTTTTCTATGCCGTGCACGCGGAACGCCCCTTCTATGACGAACTGTGCGATTTCATGGCATCAGCCCCTGTTGTTGTGCAGGTTTTAGAAGGCGAAGGCGCGATTGCGAAAAACCGCGAAGTCATGGGCGCAACCAACCCAGCAGACGCCGCCCCCGGCACGATCCGCGCCGAATTTGCGCAATCGGTTGGTGAAAACTCTGTCCACGGTTCGGATGCGCCTGAAACGGCTGCTGTTGAAATCGCGTATTTCTTCTCGGGTCTGGAATTGGTTGGTTAAACCATTCGGTTTGACCCTTTAAAACACCGCGTGCGCCTGTCCGGCGCGCGCGGTTTTTTGTTGCGGTTTTGACAGATCTTTGGTGTCATTGGGTGTAACCAGTTTAAAGGCCTGAAAATGCCATCTGATTTAACCACCATCCGAAACATTGGCCCCGCCACGGCAGAGGCGTTGATGAAGGCCGGAATTACCAGCGCGGCTGAGTTGCATGAATTGGGGGCCGATGCGGCCTATATGCGGCTGATGGAAACCGGAACACGGCCGCATTTCATTGGATATTACGTGCTGCATATGGCGCTTCAGGGGCGCCCATGGAATGATTGTCAGGGCGCCGAAAAGGCCGCGCTGAAGGCGCGGTTTGACCGGTTGAAGGATCGGCTGTCCCCTGCGATGGATCCACAGATAGAACGCATTTTGGATCAAATCGGCACAGGTCCGCGTCAGGTCTGATCCCATTGCAGTTCAATCTGCCGGAACTTACGCAGGTTCATTGCCAAGGCACGATCACGCACCATTTGGCTGGATTTGCCCAATGACAGCCGCGCCAAAAGGATCGACAACCAGATCAAATAGCGCCACAGCCAAACCCGCATTGCCAGCATCGCGGGGGTGAAAACCAGCGTCAGCACCGTGGCAATCCCCAATCCAAACACAACAGCCGTCGCCAGTTGCTTCCACCACAGTGCCGTGGGGCTGTCGATGGAATAACCGCCGGCGATGAAATCCAGGCTGAGCCCCAGCATCATGGGTGTAAGCCCGGCCATGGTGGTGATTGTGGTCAGTAAAACGGGGCGGATGCGGGCCTCGGCGGTGCGCACAATCGCTTCAAGCCGGGGCATATAGCGGGCAAAATCCTGATAGGTGTCAATCAGTACGATATTGTTGTTCACCACAATCCCCGCCAATGCAACGATCCCTGTGCCCGTCATGATCACGCTGAAGCTTTGGTCCATGACCAGCATCCCGATCAGCACGCCCGTTGTGGACAGAACCACCGCAAGCAGAACCAAAACCGCATTATAAAAGCTGTTGAACTGTGCCAGCAGGATGATGAACATCAACCCCAAAGCGGCGGAAAAGGCCTTTGATAAAAATGCCTGGCTTTCGGCCTGATCTTCCTGATCGCCAGTCCATTCCCAGCTGATGCCGGCGGGCAGGGGGTTGTCCTGCAGCCAGGCTGTTAGGGTCTCAATCCGTTCATTGGCGTTGATGGAAATCGTGGTCTGTGTGCCATCCTCGGCGGTTTTTGTGATGGTTTGCCCCGCTGCAACGCCGGCTTTGATATCAAAATATCGCGTTTGGTTTTCGCGGTTGATCTGCGCCAGACGCGGCACTGGGGTGCGGGTGATGAAATTGGCCAGCGGCACCAGCCCATCGCGGGTGCGCACTTTCAGGGTGTCCAGCGTCGACAGCACGCGGTCTTCAGCAGGAAGGCGCACGCGGATGTCAATTTCTTGGTCCGAGCTGTCCACCCGCATGGTATCCAGCAAAATCCCCCGCGTGACCAGCTGCACCATAGCGCCAACCGTGGCCACATCCGCGCCATAGCGGCCGGCCTTTTCCACATCCACATCGATTTGCCAATCAATACCGGGTAGGGGCAGGGTGTCCTCAATTTGAATAACCCCTGGGGTTGCTTCAAATTTTTCACGCAATGCGGCTGTGGTTTTCGTCAGCAGGTCCCAATCATCGCCCTTGATGCGCAGGTGCAGGGGTTTGGCGGCAGCAGGGCCGCGTGCCTGTGCCAGAATTTCGAATTTAATGCCCGGAACGGCAGCAATTTGATCGGTCAATTCGGCCAAAACCACATCGCCATCCAAATCTGGACGGTCTGCGCGATCCTCCCATGGGATTGTTTCCAGCTGTACCTGGCCAATTGTATCCAAGGGGGGCTGCGCGCCACCGGTGTTGTTTTTCAACCCGCCCTCACCCGCGAAGCTGAAGGCATTGGCGACACCGGGGTGGGCCAGAACGATCTGTTCCACTTGGCGCACCAAATTATCCTTTTCATCAATCGACAGGTTGCCGCGGGCGCGCACATAAACGATGGCCTGTTCCGGTTCACTGTCGACAAAAAATTCGACCCCGTTGGAATGTTCGCCAAAATAGCTGAACACAGAAATCACCAAAAAGAAGATCCCGCCAATCGCGGCCAAAGGCATGACCGGATTTTTGGTGATGAACGCGATGGCATGGCCAAAGGCACTGCGGCGATACCCCGCCTTTTGCACCTTATGGGATTTGTCCCGCGCAATGGATTGCAGTGCGATCGAGGACAAAAAGGCGCTGCCCAAAAACAGAATGATCCCGATAAACGTTCCAAACCCAGTTGCATCCGCAGGCAGTTGCATCAGGTAGTTTGGGTTCAGCAGCTGACGCGCGCCTGTGAACATCGCGATCCATGCCAGCAGAACCAGACCCGCCCGTGCGGCCCATGGCAGATGCGCCCGCAAGGCTGCGGCGCTGCGGCCAAAACTGCGGCTCATCCGGCCGGTCACACCGCCCATGACGGGCAAATAAATCAGCGCCACCACCAGTGATGCCGATAGGACAAAAATCAATGTCACCGGCAGCATGCCCATGAATTGCCCCGGCACCCCGGGCCAAAACAACATGGGCAAAAAGGCGCAAAGCGTGGTCGCAGTGGATGACACAACCGGCCAAAACATCCGTTTTGCGGCCTCGACATAGGCGTGCATGGGTCCGGTGCCTTCGGCAATGCGTTTATCGGCATATTCCACCACCACAATCGCGCCATCCACCAGCATCCCAACGGCCAGGATCAACCCAAACATAACAATGTTGGAAATACTGATGCCCATAAGTGCCAGCAGGGCAAAGCACAACAGGAACGAGGTTGGAATGGAAAACCCCACAAGCAACGCAGCGCGCGACCCAAGACTGGCCAAGACCACGATCATCACCAGTGCAATGGCCGTCAGGACCGACCCTTCCAGCTGGCCAACCATCGAGCCCACAACGCGGCTTTGGTCATTGGATGTTTCAATGCGCACGGCGGCGCGCAATTCGGCGGGCCAATTGGCCTGTTCATCCGCAATGGCGGATTTGACGGCGCTGACCGTGTCGATCAGGTTGAACCCTTTGCGTTTGACCACCTGCAGGGCCAATGTGTTTTCGCCGTTAAACCGTGCTGTGCCTTTGCGGTCTTCGAATGTTAGCTGGATTTGTGCCAAATCGCCCAGGGTGATGATACGATCGCCATTCACCTTGACCGGCAGTGCATAAATATCGCGAACATCGTTGAAGCTGCCGGGGATTTTCACCCCAAAACTGCCCTGTGCGCTGTCGATTTCACCCGCAGCAATCAGGCGGTTATTGTTTTGAACAACGGCGATTAATTCCGGCGCGGTGATGTTATAGGATTCCAGCCGCAGCGGGTCGAGGATCACCTCGACCATTTCTTCGCGCTTACCGGCGATGCCGGCTTCCAGTACGGAATCGATGCTCTCTAAACGGTCCTGCAGGCGCGATGCAATCTGCGACATGGTGCGTTCGGGCACATCACCGGTGAGTGACACAATCAAAATCGGAAATTCAGAAAAGTTGATTTCATTAATTGAATAATTTTCAGCACCAGATGGAAATTTCGCCTGTGCCCGTGTCATCGCATCGCGCACATCGGCAATGGTTTCGCCCTTGTCCCAGCCAAATTCAAACAAAAGGGCCACCCCGGCATAGTTTTCGGCCGCAGTGCCTGTCATTTTATCCAGCCCATCCAGATCTGCCAGTTCGGTTTCCATCACCTGAACCAGCAGCCGTTCACTGTCGGCCGCAGAAATGCCGGGAAAGGGGACAGAGACGAATAGGGCCGGAATTTCGATGTCAGGCTCGCCTTCTTTGGGAAGGCCGATATAGGCAATACCGCCTGCCAGCAGCGACAGGGCAATAAATGCCAGCACCATCCGCGCACGCGCGGCGGCAACATCAACGATGCGGATCATTGCGCGGCCTCCGCCTGAACCGTGGCGACTTTGACGCCTGCGCGCACATATTCTTGGCCCACGACAATCACATCCGTGGTTTCTGGCAGGCCGCCCAGCCAGACGCCTTCCGCTGTGTCGCGCAGCAGTTGCGTTGGGATGAATTGCACAATGCCATCTGCACCCACCGTGCGCACGCCCAAAGTGCCTTGATCATTCAGCGTCAACGCCGAGGCGGGCAGCAAATGCGCCTTGGCCCCGGCGGCATCGATGGCGATATCCACGGTTTGCCCATCGCGCAGCAACAGGTTGGGGTTTGGCACCTCTGCTTCGACCCTGAATGTGCGGGTCTGCGGGTCTGCGGATCGGGCAAGAAAGGTGACGATGCCTTCGATTGGCGTTTCGCTGGACGTGATGCGGCCCAAGGCGCGCGCGCCAATTTTTACCCGAGTGATCTGGGTTTCTGGCACAAAGGCCACCAATTTCATCGGATCAAGCTGCAAAATTGTGGCACATGACGCGCCGGACGGGGCGTTGGGCTGCATCAGGCTGCCATATTCGGCGGTGTCGCTTTCCAGCGTCCCCGCGAAAGGGGCGATCACGCGCAGACGGTTCACTTCGGTCTGGGCGGCCTGAACCGCGGCTTCAGCGGACCTGATGTTGGCTTCCAATGACAACAGCCCCGCGCGGGCGGTTTCCACACCCGTTTGCGCCGCTTTTACCCCAGCTTCGGCGGCGCGAATGCCCGCTTGGGCCGCGGCCACACGCGCGTCAGAGGCATAGCCATCTTTGGACAGGCGCTGCGCCGCATTGTCGTTGATGCGTGCCTCGGCCACTTGGGCCATGGCTTGTTGCAGTCGCGCCTCTGCCTCGGGGATGCGGGCGGTTGCTTCGGGGCGGCGGGCACGGATTTCAGCCAATCGCGCCTCTGCCTCGGCCAGGCGGGCTGGGCGTGTGCCAGGGTCAATTTCACATAACACCTGACCTTTTTGAACAAATACCCCTTTGCGCAGGGGGGTCGATATGACTTTGCCAGATGTTTCGGCCATAACATTCAGCTGTCGAACGGCCTGCGTCTGCCCGCGCAGGCGCACAGCGGTATCAATGGTTTGTGCGGTCGATCGTTTAGTGACAACCGTCATCGCGGCGGCTTGTTCTGTTCCTTGATCTGCACTGGCGACCATGTCTTCTGATGCGGCCTCGCCGGTGATCACATCACGATCAACGACCAGAAAATACAAAACCACAGTCACAACAACAGCAGATAAAATAGGAATAAGGCGCATTGGTACAGATCCATTCATATGTCACGCATGGCCAAGACATAAACCGATTTGCCATAGGCACAAGGCAAATACGTAAAATATGGCATTTGGCCGCGGCTTTGCGCATCTTGCCCTATGCGCGGTGCTGGTTTATTGGGCGGTAAATTTCCGGTCAAACCGCAAGGGGCAGCTATGCGCGCAGATATTCAAAATATCGTTAACGAGATTGAAAAATCCATCGAATTGTTGCGCCAACGGATGAATTGGGAAACCATCACCTATCGCATTGAAGAAATGGATGCCATGGTCGAGGATCCAACCCTGTGGGATGATCCGGCCAAAGCACAAAAATTGATGCAAGAGCGCAAGGTTCTGATTGATGGATACGAGGGCTGCAAAGCCCTGGCCCAGGAATTATCAGACAACATCGAATTGATTGAAATGGGCGAGGCCGAGGGCGACGCCGATATCGTGTCCGAAGCCGAGGAAGCCCTAAAAGCCCTGCAAACCCGCGCGGCAGAAAAAGAGCTTGAAGCGCTGCTTGATGGCGAGGCGGACAGCAATGATACGTTTTTGGAAATCCATTCCGGCGCAGGCGGCACCGAAAGCTGCGATTGGGCGTCGATTTTGGCGCGGATGTATGTGCGCTGGGCCGAAGGCAAGGGTTACACCGTTGAAATGCAATCGCAAACACCCGGGGAAGAGGCGGGCATTAAATCCGTCACCTATAAAATTTCAGGGCATAATGCCTATGGCTGGCTGAAATCTGAAAGCGGCGTGCATCGGTTGGTGCGTATTTCGCCCTTTGATGCGGCGGCCAAACGGCACACATCCTTTTGTTCTGTTTGGATTTATCCTGTTGTGGATGACAATATCGACATCGAGGTGAACCCCGCTGATATTCGCATTGATACCTATCGGTCATCCGGTGCCGGTGGGCAGCACGTGAACACCACGGATTCGGCCGTTCGTATCACCCACCATCCAACCGGTATCGTGGTGACCAGTTCTGAAAAATCCCAACACCAAAACCGCGATATCGCGATGAAAGCGCTGAAATCGCGCCTGTATCAGTTGGAACTGGATCGTCGCAATGCCGCCATCAATGAAGCGCATGAAAATAAGGGCGACGCGGGGTGGGGGAACCAAATCCGGTCCTATGTTCTGCAACCCTATCAAATGGTCAAGGACCTGCGCAGCGGGTTTGAAACATCCGATACCAAGGGGGTTTTGGATGGGGATTTGGACGGTCTGATGGCCGCCACATTGGCGCTGAACCTATCTGGCAAATCCCGCGCCGAGGCGCAGGCTGACTAGGCCGCAAAACCATTGCGCAAAAAAAACGCCCCAATTTTGGGGCGTTTTTTGATTCAACCTGTGTGCTGTAATCAGCCAGCGGGCTTTGCTGCTGCCGCTGGTTTGGGGGCCGCATTGGACAATGGATCGTCCTGACGTTGCACCGACCCTTCAAAATGGGCGCCCGATTCAATCGCGATGGTCTTATGGATGATGTCCCCTTCGACCCGCGCTGTGGCGGCAAGGCGCACCTTCAGACCGCGCACGCGGCCAATCACGCGGCCATTCACAACAACATCATCGGCGATCAGCTCGCCTTTGATTGTGGCGCTTTCGCCAACTGTCAGCAAATGGGCGCGCACATCGCCATCGATTGTGCCTTCAATTTGAATATCACCGGTGGTTTTCAGATTGCCTGTGATGTGCAAATCCGATGACAGGATTGACGCGGGCGGCTTTGGCTTTGGCGCGGGCGCAGCGGGGGTTGGTGCCGGCGCAGCAGGCTTTTCCGCTTTGGGTTGTGCTTCGGGTTGTGGGGTGGGTTTTGGTTTAGAAAACATTTCGAGCTGCCCTTAGGTATTTCATTGGGTTAATATCTTTTCCGTGAACACGGATTTCATAATGTAAATGCGGCCCGGTCGAACGACCTGAGTTCCCCATATCACCAATTCGCTCGCCGCGCGATACTTTTTGCCCGGGGCGCACGCGAATTTTTGACAAATGGCCGTAACGGGTTTCCCGCCCACTGCTGTGACGAATTTTAATCAGACGTCCATAACCAGATTCCCATCCGGCATAAATGACGGTGCCATCTGCGGTAGCATAAATTGGTGTTCCAATCGGCGCGGCCAGATCAATGCCGCGGTGCATACGGCCCCAGCGTTTGCCATATCCGCTGGTGAAACGATGTGATGATTTCACAGGTTCGGCAAAGGGTAATTTATCCACTGCGATGCGATACAGGTTCAGTGCGTCCAGATGGGATAGCATCCGGTTGGCCCGGATCACACTGGCTGCATCCATTTCGCCATTTGGGTTGCTGGAGGTGGAAAAGCTGATGGGTTCCATTGGGCCGCCTTGGCCGGTGTACCCGCGGCGAACCTCATCCAGTAATTGATCAGGGTCGACGCCGGCGGATTTAAACATCCCCTCAAGGGGTAAAACCGATACGGACATCGCGTCTTCGAGCTGACGGAAGATATGATCGTTTTGTTCCTGTTGCAGGCGCATATTCAAATGCATTTCCTGCGCTTGGGCCACCGCCGCTGTTGCGGTTTGTAAATGGTGGTCACGTTCTGCCGCTGTGCGCAACAGGGCCGATTGTAAAAATTCATTCAATGCGGCCGAATACTGTGCATCATCATCGGCCCCGTTATCATCCACGCGCGCCACGCGCGGTGTTGTTTGAAGACGTTTTTGTTGCAGATCCACCAATGCGGATTCCATTTCATCGGCGCGCATTCGGGCTTGCAGAACTGCCTCTTGCAGCTCGGCCAGCTGGGCCATCGCGGTCGAGAACCGCGCCTGTGCGGCACTGGCCTCTGCCGCGCGTTGATCGCGTTCATCCGCCAATTGCGCCATACGGGTTTGATACAGATCCTGATCGCGCTTCACCTGATCGCGCAGGTTGCCCGATCCAATGCTGTCCATCAATATGATTGCGCTGGCAATCATCGTCCAACCGATTACCAATGCGGCTGTGAACACCGCTGTCACCTGCGTGGCCGTGCCAAGGCGGATATAGCGCGTGTCATGATCTGAGCGCAGAAAAACGCGGCGCTCTGGAAAGTACTTTTTGAAAAAAGAAGGTGCTGGTTGATCCACGTCTGTGCCTGCGACTGATAAAGCAATTGGAAGAATTAATAGGCAATTTTATATAAGTTTTGCAAGGGTGCAGTCGTGATCTGTCGTTTGATGGCGCGCATTCCTTGACCCAAAGGCAATTTTTTGCCGATTATTCCCCCACAGACCCAGTTTCTGTAAGCGGCCAGTAAAAATCTGGGGGGATGCCGGCTTCGGCGCGTTTTTCTTCGTTAAAGGGGGGCTTTAATGCACCATGGAAATATTTGCGCACAAGGGCGTGGAACACATCCTTGGGGTCCAGATTGTCGCGCCCGCACAGAAAGTGAAACCATTTGGACCCATAGGCCACATGGCCAACTTCTTCGGCGTAAATAATGTTCAGGGCGTCCACGGCCTTGGTGGCTTTGGCGCGTTTGAAAATCTCGATCATGCCGGGGGTGACGTCTAGTCCGCGCGCCTCAAGCACCATGGGAACAACTGCGAGCCGCGCGTGCAAATCATCGCACGTGTCTTCGGCGGCGCGCCACATGCCTGCATGGGCTGGCAGGTCGCCATAAAAACTGTTCATATCCTCCAGACAATCGCAGACCAGATTGAAATGTTTGCATTCCTCATCTGCGGCCTTCACCCAATCGTCATAAAACCCCAGCGGCATTGGGACATGGGTAAATCGGGCGATGATGTCCCAATGCAGGTCAACCGCGTTTAATTCAATATGCGCAACGGCATGCAGCAGGGCAATCCGGCCTGCTTCGGATCCGGGTTTGCGTTTTGGCACGTCGCGCGGGTCCAACAATTCCGGCTGATCTGGCCGCGCAGGCCGCAGCGGCGGCGAGGCGGTTCCAATTGGCAAAGGCTGCCCTGTATCGCGGGCGGCAAACCACTGTGTCGCATATTCGCGTCCCAGGGCGGTTTTTTCACGCCCATCGGCACAGCGCAGAACGTCATCTGCCATTTGGGCCAGAGTTTTGGTCATGAGGGAGGCTCCGAAGTTTGGGCAAATAGTCGAAATTGCCCCTTAAAGCAGCGTGCGCGCGGCGTCCAGAACGGCTTCGACATGGCCCGGCACCTTCACCTTGCGCCATTCGCGCAAGATGCGCCCATCGGCCGCAATTAAAAAGGTCGACCGCTCAATCCCGAAGAATTTTTTCCCGTACATGGATTTTTCTCGCCAAACATCAAAGGCCGCGCAGGCGGCACCGTCTTCATCAGACAAAAGGGTAACGGATAGCCCCTGTTTGGTGATAAAATTATCGTGCGATTTCAAGCTGTCCTTCGAAATGCCATAGATTTCGATGCCCAAGGCCGCAAAGTCCTCTTTGGCGGCGGTAAACCCCTGCGCCTCTTTGGTGCAGCCGGATGTGTTATCTTTGGGATAGAAAAACACAACGGCACCTTTGCTGCCGGTCCCTGGCAATGTTACGGTATCCCCGTTTGATGCGGGCAGGGTCAGGCGGGGGGCTTGCGAAATCTCGCTCATCTATGGACCTTTCGATTGCGTTTTTGTGGTTTACCTTGTCTAGACCCCATTGATAATAGCGCAAGCACAGGCAGGGAAAACCCTTGCCGCGCGATAATTTTGCCCAAAAGGATGGTCATGGCCCCCATCGATCCGCAGCAGACACCCCCACCGCGCAGATGGTTGCGGCGCAGCCTGTATGCATTGGGCGGGGTCAAACTGATTATTGCGGCTGTGATTGTTGGGCTGATCCTGTGGTTGCCCGGCCAGCGTTTGCAGGCGCCAGATTGGGTGCGCAATCGGGCTGTTGATCTGTTGCAGCAAAAAATGACCAACCTGCGGTTTGGTTTGCAGAATTTGGCGATTTATCTGGACGAGGATCTGCGCCCCACATTGGTGTTTGATCAGATCAGCCTGCGCGCCGAAGATGGGTCGGATTTGGCGCAATTGGCGCAGCTGGAAATGGCGCTGTCACGGCGTGATTTGTTGCGCGGGTCAGTTCAGGCGCGCAACATCTATATTTCAGGGGCGCAGACCATTGTGCGCCGGTCTGCGGATGGGTCTTTCAATTTATCCTTTGCCCCTGCGGATGATGATGGTGGTTTTGGCTGGGCCGCGGGATTACAGCCAACAGATGCCCCCGCTGCGCTGGATGCGCTGTTCATTCACCCGATGCTTGAACGGCTGGAGGAGGCCCAGATTGATGATCTGAGCATCCGGTATGAGGATATCACAACCGGCCAAGCCTGGAGCGTGGACGGCGCGCGAATGCGGGCTAATAGATCCGCTGGCAAGCTGGCCCTGTCCATGGATATGGCGCTGCTGTCTGGGGCAGCGGATGTGGCGTTGATCGAGATGAATTTGGATCATGATTTTGGCGCCAAATCCGCGGCTGTTGGGATCAATATTGAAAACATGCCGGCGCAAAGTTTTGCCAATCAATCGGCCGCTTTGGCGTGGCTGTCTGCCCTTCGTGCGCCGGTGTCTGGGGCGATGCGGTTGGGGTTGGATGATCAAGGGGCGGTTCAACCGATCTATGCGACCCTGCGTTTGGGGGCAGGGGCCTTGCAACCCAATCCGCAAACCAGCCCAATCCCCTTTCAATCTGCCCAAGTTTATATGGATTACAAGCCAGCGGCGCAGCAGTTAACATTGTCCGAATTATCTGTGCAAAGTGATTGGTTGACCGTATCCGCATCTGGGGCAGCGCAGATTGGGCTGGCCCAAAACGGTGTTGCCGAAACCTTTGTCGGGGCATTGGAAATCACCAAGTTAGAGGGCAACCCAGAAGGGCTTTTTGCTCAATCTCAGACCATTGATCGTGGTCGTTTTGATTTCAAGTTACAGCTGGACCCGTTCAGGGTTGATATTGGCCAAATGCAGCTGACCAGTGGGGACCAGCGGCTTTATGCATCCGCCGACATTGAAGCGGCACAGGATGGGTGGATGCTGCGCCTTGATGGCGGGCTGAATGCCATTGATCGCGACCGAATGCTGGGGTTTTGGCCGCAAAGCATTGGCTCCAAAACACGCAAATGGCTGGGTGAAAATCTGATCAAGGCGCGGGCGCGGGATATTGAATTTGGCTTTCGTCGGTCTGCAAATGGGACGTTGCAAAAACACCTGAGCCTGATTTTTGAAGATGCGCAATTGCAATATTTGAAAACCTTGCCGCCATTGATGGGCGCATCTGGGCATCTGCAAATTTTGGATAAACGCTTGCAGATCCATGCCAATGCAGGGCAGGTGATGGCCCCCAATGGGGACGGCGTTGAAATTGCTGGCACGTCTTTTGTCATTCCACTGATGAAGCCCAAGGGCGCGATCGGTCAGTTGAATTTGCAGGCGGCAACATCTGTTGGTGGGGCGCTGTCATTGCTGGAACTGCCCCCGGTGAATTTGCTGAAAAACTCACCACTGGACCACAGATTGGCGGATGGGGATGTCGCGGCGGAATTGATGTTTGAATTTCCATTGGGCCGCAAGCTGACCGCGGATGAGATCACCCAATCGGGCACAGCGGTTTTGCGCAACATATCCTCAACGCGCTTGGTGACAGATCATGATCTGCGCGCTGATGAATTGATGTTTCAATTGACAAATGCGGCGGCTGAAATCAGGGGTCGGGCCAGTTTGGATGGGCTGCCATTACAGGGCGTTTGGCGATTGAACCGGCAAGGCGCGCAAAAAGGCCAGGCCAAGGTCTTGGCTGATGCACAGCTAACCCCCGCGTTGCTGCGCAATTTTAAACTGCCAGCGATTGCGGATTTGATGACCGGCGCAGCGCCCCTGTCGGCCCGTTTGGATTTGCAGCCCGGGCAAGCGCCGATCTTACAGCTGCGCTCTGACATGGTTGGGTTGGGCCTTGATGTCCCGTCTTTGGTTTGGTCAAAACAAGCAAAAGACCCGATCACGGCCACCGCCAAAATCCGGCTGGCCCAGACGCCGGTTTTGGATGATCTGGTGATGGCGGGTGCCGGTTTGGATCTGCAGCTATCGGCCGCGCCATCGGATGGTGGATCACAAATCGACATCAGCCGCTTGCGCCTGAAGGATCGTTTGGATGCGGTTGCGCAATGGACGATTGGGGCAGAAAAAAATACTCTGTCGGTGCAGGCGCGCAAAATTGATCTGCGCCCATGGATGTCTGCCCCCAAACGCGCGGCGGAACAGGCCCTGCACCTTGATTTAACCACGGATGAATTGCGCATTGGTGATGCATTGTTTTTGGGACCTGCACAGGCGCAGATTGACATAAATGGAACGGCCATGTCCGGCCCATTTACAGGGCGGGTGAATGGCGGGGCGCGCATTGATGGCGCAATTGATCAGCCAGCAAATAAACCCCTGTCTGTTCGATTGCGTGCGACTGATGCTGGCGCGATTTTGCGTGACGCGGGGGCCTTTGGCGCGCTTCACGGTGGGTCGCTTGTGGCGCAGTTGACGGACGGGGATGCAGGGTTCACAGGCCCGTTTGCCATCACGCAAACGGCATTGCGCGATGCCCCCGTCATGGCGGAATTGTTGAATGCGGTTTCGGTGATTGGGCTGATCGAGCAGCTGTCTGGCCCGGGGATAAAATTCAACGCCATCGAAGGGCAGGTGGGCGTATCGCAGCAGAGCGTGTCGCTGAAAGACACCAGTGCAGTCGGGGCCTCGATGGGGATTTCCTTGGACGGGCTTTATAATTTTGAAGGCCGCGATTTGGATATGCGTGGCACCTTATCCCCTGTTTACGCGTTGAATATTCTGGGCGCGCCATTGTCATCTCGCCGCGGCGAGGGGCTGTTTGGCTTTAACTTCACCCTCAAAGGCCCGGCGGATGATCCAAAGGTGCGTGTCAACCTGTTATCCGTTTTGGTGCCGGGTGTTTTGCGCGATTTGTTCCGTGCGCCCACCCCCTCAACCGCTCCAGCAGATCAATAAAGGCCACATGATGCAACTGAGTGATTTTGATTTTCACCTACCCGAGGACCTGATCGCAACCCGCCCCGTGCGCCCGCGCAGTGCGTCGCGGATGTTGGTGGCGCAAGGGGGCGACCAAATACTGGATAGCCAGGTGTTCAACCTGCCACAGTTTTTGCGCCGCGGTGATCGGTTGGTTTTAAATGACACCAAAGTTATCCCCGCGCGTCTGTCTGGTCTGCGCCACCGCGACGGGGACGCGGGCCGGACCGCCGCGAAGATCGAGGTGACTTTGCTGGGGCCAACGCTGAGTGGAAATTGGTCGGCGCTGCTGAAGCCACTAAAGAAAATTCGCGATGGCGAAGTGATCGCGTTCGAGGCGGGTTTGACGGCGCAGGTCTTGGGCCGCAAGGATGGTCAGGTCGAATTGGCGTTTAACAAAACAGGCGCGGAATTTGATGCGGCCCTCGCGGCAGTGGGCGATATGCCTTTGCCGCCCTATATTGCGACGCGCCGGGCGGCAGATGATCAAGATAAACAGGATTACCAAACCGTTTTTGCCAAAAAAACAGGCGCGGTTGCGGCGCCGACTGCATCGCTGCATTTTGATGCGGATTTGTTGGCGCAATTGGCGCAGATGGGGGTCGAGTTCAGCTATGTCACATTGCACGTCGGGGCCGGTACGTTTCTGCCCGTAAAGGTAGAGGATGTGACCACCCATAAAATGCACGCAGAATGGGGGCTTGTTTCCGCCGAAGCGGCCGCGCAAATCAATGCGACCAAAGCAGCCGGCGGGCGCGTTATCGCGGTGGGCACCACCGCATTGCGCCTGATTGAAACGGCTGCGCGAAACAGCGGGCGTGTGGCCCCATTTGAAGGTGAAACAGATATTTTCATTTACCCGGGGTTTCACTTCAACGCCGCCGACGGGCTGATGACCAATTTTCACCTGCCCAAATCAACCTTGATGATGCTGGTATCGGCCTTTATGGGGCAAGCCCGTATTCGGCAGATTTATGACCATGCGATTGCGAATGGGTATCGTTTCTTTTCTTATGGCGATTCGTCGCTTTTGCTCCGCTAAAAGCCGCGCCAAGCGTGCAGATTGATCTGTAACCAAGTATTGGTTTTATCATGCTTGCCTTTTGTCGGGCCAAAATAGGTTTATAGGATTTTTACCGCCGATCTGATATGATTGGCCCATCACCAGATGAAAGGCCGCTTGGGATGCTCCGCGTATTTATCAATTCATGGCCCCTTTTGCTGGGGATGATGCTGCTGATGGTTGGCAATGGCCTGCAGGGATCTTTGCTGGGGGTGCGCGGCGGTGGCGCTGGGTTTTCTGCCTTTGAAATGTCATTGGTGATGTCGGCCTATTTCGCGGGGTTCTTAATCGCCAGCCGTGTCACACCGGACATGATCCGCCGTGTGGGCCATGTGCGGGTCTTTGCCGCGATGGGGTCGTTTATTTCGGCGGTTTTGATCCTATATCCGGCCTTTCCGCACCCTGCGGCGTGGATTTTGGGTCGCGTGGTCATTGGGTTTTGCTTTTGCGGCGTTTATGTGACGGCGGAAAGCTGGCTGAACAATTCGGCTGATAATTCCACGCGGGGGCAGACGCTGTCGCTGTATATGATCGTGCAGATGCTGGGGATCATCATCGCGCAGGGGCTGCTGCTGGTGCCGGATCCATCTGGGTTTTTACTGTTTGTGATCCCATCGGTTTTGGTGTCCATTTCCTTTGCCCCGATCCTGCTGTCGATCAGCCCAACCCCCGCCTTTGAAAGCACCAAACGCATGGGGCTGAAGGCGCTTTATGAAAAATCCCCCTTGGGTTGTGTGGGTATGTTTTTGCTGGGCGGTGTGTATTCGGCACAATTTGGTATGTCGGCCGTTTATGGCAGCGAAGCTGGGCTGACCTTGCCAGAAATTTCGGGGTTTGTCGCTGCGTTTTATGTGGGGGCAATGCTGTTTCAATATCCTGTTGGTTGGCTGTCCGATGTGTATGATCGCCGCATGATGGTGGCTGCGGTGGGGCTGATCGGTGCCGTTGCGGCGCTGATCGCGGTGGTTATGCAAGGGTATTATTTCCTGCTGCTCTCTGCGCTGCTGATCGGCGGGATGAGCAACCCGCTCTATTCCCTGCTGATCGCCCACACCAATGATTTCTTGGAATATGAGGATATGGCCGCCGCATCCGCGGGCCTGTTATTCATCAACGGGCTGGGCGCCATCACAGGCCCGCTGATCACGGGCTGGATGATGGAGGTCTTTGGCCCCGCCGCCTTCTTTGCCTTCTTGGCGGTTCTTCTGGGGGCGGTTATGGCCTATGCCTTCTATCGGATGACACAGCGCGCGCTGCCGACGCAAACAGATGATGGCGGATATGTCCCAATCCACCCCACATCCACCCCCGTTGCTGTCGAGGCCGCGCAAGAATATCTGATCGAAGTCGCCCAAAGCGAAGAGGACGCCGCCTAATCCCGCATCGCGCGACATAAAAATGTTACAAATGTCGTAAAATGTGACTTCTCATTTGCACAGAATTTCTTAAGCTACCCTAAAGGTGATATGAGGGAGGCCAAAGATGCTGTCGCCAGATCGAGTTTTGAAGTTTTGGTTGGATGATCTGTCCCCCGCCGATTGGTACAACGCCACCGATGCGCTGGATGCGCAAATTCGGGATGAATTTCTGCCCACGCTTCAGGCGGCCAAAGATGGAAAATGCGGGTTTTGGCTGACCTATCCCAGCGGCGCGCTGGCCTATATCATTCTAACCGATCAATTCCCGCGCAATATCTACCGCGGTCAGGCCGCCGCTTTTGCCACTGATCACATGGCGCTTGCGGTGGCCAAAGCCGCCATCCATGCCGGCTGGGACATGAAGATTGATGAACCCGCGCGGCAATTTTTCTATCTGCCGCTGATGCATTCTGAAAGCCTGACGGATCAGGAACGCTGTGTGCGCCTGATGAAAGAACGGATGCCGCAGACCGGGGCGCAGAACCTGCTGCACGCGCGGGTGCATCGCGAAGTCATCCGTGAATTTGGGCGCTTTCCCTATCGCAATTCGGCGCTGTCGCGCAGTTCATCCTCGCAAGAGGCAGATTTTGTCGCCCAAGGCGGATATCAAAAGATTCTTGGATCGCTCAGCGCCAGCGCCTGATCATCGCCAACCCCGCGGTTGCCCTGCGGGGTTTCTTTTTGCCCTTTTTCTTGCGTGGTTTTTAAAATTAGTTTAATGGTAAACTAATTTTTGAAAGCAAAAGGTGTGACATGGCCGATTCTAAGTTTGATGTGATTGTGGTTGGGGCCGGTCCGGGCGGTTATGTCGCCGCCATTCGGGCCGCGCAGCTGGGTAAAAACGTGGCCATCGTGGAACGCGAACATATGGGGGGGATTTGCCTGAATTGGGGTTGTATCCCAACCAAGGCGATGCTGCGCTCGGCCGAGGTGTTTCATTTGATGCACCGCGCCAAGGAATTTGGGCTGAAGGCAGGGGACATTGGGTATGATCTGGACGCTTTGGTGGCGCGATCGCGTGCGGTGGCCAAACAGTTAAGCCAAGGCATTTCCCACTTGATGAAGAAAAATAAAATCACAGTGGTGATGGGTCAGGCGCATCTGCCCGCCAAAGGCGTGGTCGAGGTGGCAACGGATAAGGGCACCCAAACCCTAACCGCACCGGCGATTGTGCTGGCCACCGGGGCGCGGGCGCGCGAATTACCGGGGCTTGAGGCCGATGGCGATCTGGTTTGGACCTATAAGCACGCGCTGACGCCGAAACGGATGCCCAAAAAGCTGTTGGTGATCGGATCGGGCGCCATCGGCATCGAATTTGCCAGCTTCTATAACACGCTGGGGGCTGACACCACGGTGGTCGAGGTCATGGATCAAATCCTGCCCGTGGAAGATGCGGAAATTTCGACCTTTGCCCGCAAATCATTTGAAAAGCAGGGGATGAAAATTCTGGCCAAGGCAGGGGTGAAATCTTTGGACCGCGGCAAGGGCAAAGTGACGGCGCATATTGAACAAAACGGCAAAGTCACGGCGCAGGAATTTGACACGGTGATCAGCGCCGTGGGCATTGTCGGCAATATCGAGGATCTGGGGCTTGAGGCGTTGGGCGTTCAGATTGATCGCACCCATGTTGTGACCGATGAATACTGCCGCACTGGCGTTGATGGTCTTTATGCCATTGGTGATATCGCCGGCGCGCCATGGTTGGCACATAAGGCCAGCCATGAAGGGGTGCTGGTCGCTGAACATATTGCCGGGCAGCATGTGCATCCGATCAAACCGGGGTCTATCGCTGGCTGCACCTATTGCCAGCCGCAAATCGCCAGCGTCGGCCTGACCGAGGCCCGCGCGCGCGATGCAGGCTATGACATCAAGGTGGGGCGCTTTCCGTTCATCGGCAACGGCAAAGCCATCGCCTTGGGCGAGGCCGAGGGGATGGTGAAAACCATTTTCGATGCCAAAACCGGCGAATTGCTGGGCGCGCATATGGTGGGCGCCGAGGTCACCGAAATGATCCAAGGGTATGTTGTCGGGCGGCAGCTGGAAACCACCGAAGAGGATCTGATGCATACGGTCTTCCCGCACCCGACGCTGAGCGAGATGATGCATGAATCCATGCTGGACGCCTATGGGCGTGCGCTGCATATGTGATTTAACATCTATGGCAGTACGCAAAAAAAGCCCGGGCGAAACAGCCCGGGCTTTTTGTATGATCCCGTGATAACATTTCATATGGCGCCAGCCATATGAAATCTTCGTATCATGCGGCGGCTTGGCCAAACCGTTTGTAGAAACTATGGCCTTTATCGGCCATCTCCCGCAGCAGGGCAGGGCAGGTGAACCGCGGGCCATGTGCAGCGGCCAGCTGGTCGCAGCGTTCGGCCGCATAAGGCGTGCCCAAAATATCCAGCCAGCTGAATGGGCCGCCGGACCATGGGGCAAAGCCCCAGCCCAAAATGGCGCCCACATCGCCTTCGCGGATGTCTTCCAACACGCCCTCTTCTAGGGCGCGTACGGCCTCTAGCACTTGAACGAACATCAGGCGGTGCTGGACCTCCAGCAGGTCAGGTTGCGGGTTGATCAGCGGGTAATGATCCGCCAAGCCGGCCCAATAGCCCTGACGTTTGCCGGTTTCATCATAATCGAAAAACCCGGCCTTTGCCTTGCGGCCCAGACGGCCTTGGCCTTCCATTTCAAACAGAACCGCATCGACCGCCGCGTCTGGATACGCATCGCCCATCGCGGCTTTGGTGGCGCGGGCGATTTTCGCCCCCAGCTCGATCGAGGTTTCATCCACCAATTGCAGCGGCCCAACAGGAAAGCCCAGCATCTGCGCCGCGTGATCAATCAGCGCAGGCGCAACCCCTTCAGCCACCAAACGGATGCCTTCGTTGATGTATGGGATGATGCAGCGATTGGCGTAGAAGAAGCGCGCATCATTCACAACAATCGGCGTTTTACGGATTTGCCGCACGTAATCCAACGCCTTGGCCACGGCGCGGTCGCCGGTTTGGCGGCCCTTGATGATCTCGACCAATGCCATGCGTTCGACGGGGGAAAAGAAATGGATCCCGATGAATTGATCCGCGCGGGTGCTGGCTTTGGCCAATTCGCTGATCGGTAGGGTGGAAGTGTTTGATGCAAAAATGCAATCCTCGGGGATGATTGCCTCGACCTTTTGGGTCATTTCGGCCTTCACTTTGGGGTCCTCGAAGACCGCTTCGATGATCAGATCACAGCCTTGCAGCGCGGTCAGATCAGCGGTGGCGGTGATGCGATCCAGCAGGGCGGCTTTCTTGTCTTCCGTGGCCTTGCCGCGTTTGATGCCCTTGTCCATATAGGCGGCGCTGTAGGCCTTGCCCTTGGCGGCGGCATCATCGCTTTGGTCGATCAGAACAACCTCGATCCCCGCCTGGGCGGAAACAAGCGCGATGCCGGCCCCCATCATGCCTGCCCCCAGAACACCCAATTTGCGCACGCGTTGATCGGGGATATCGGCTGGGCGCACCGCGCCCTTTTCCAGCGCGCCTTTGTTGATGAACAGCGACCGGATCATTGCCCCCGATGACGGGTTCAGCATGATATTGGTGAACCAACGCGCCTCGATCTTCAGGGCGGTGTCAAAGGGAACCTGCGCGCCCTCGTAAATCGCGCTCAGCATCGCTTTGGGCGCGGGGTAGGCGCCTTTGGTTTTCCCGCCCACCATGGCAGAGGCGCCGATGAAGGTCATGAACCCCGCAGGGTGATAGGGCGCGCCGCCGGGCATTTTATAGCCCTTTGCGTCCCAAGGTTTCACCAGATCCGCATCTGTCGCGCTGTCGATCCATGCGCGGGCGGCGGCCATTGGGTCGGCCTCTACCGCGTCAATCAGTCCGGCAGATTTGGCTTTGGCCGGAGCCAAGGTTTTCCCTTCCAGCAGGTAGGGCGCGGCGGCCATAGCGCCAAATTTGCGCACCAAACGTGTGGTGCCGCCTGCGCCGGGGAACAGCCCGACCAGAATTTCGGGCAGGCCGATTTTGGCCTTTGGGTTATCGGCTGCGAAAATGCGGTGGCAGGCCAGCGCCAGCTCGTACCCGATGCCCAGGGCTGTGCCGGGCAGGACCGCGGCAATCGGCTTGCCCCCCGACAGGGTTTTGGGATCCATCCCCGCGCGTTCAATTTTGCGCAGCACCTGATGGACGCGCATGATGCCGTCAAAGACGGGGCCGGCGGGGTTGTCATCGCCCGCGGCCTCTTTCAGGCCGGCCAGAACGTTCAGATCCATGCCTGCGGCGAAATCGGTTTTGGCGGATGTGATGATAATGCCGCGCACAGCCGAATCTGCCAGCGCATCGTCGATCAGGCTGTCCAGCAGATCCAAGGCTGCAAAAGACATCACATTCATCGATTTACCAGGCACGTCCCAGATGATGGTGGCGATGCCGCCGTCTTTTGTCATCGTGAAATCAGTCATTTATTCCTCCCAGTTTTGGGGTTCATCGGGGATTAGACCCGTTCAATAATTGTGGCGACACCCATGCCTGATCCAATGCACAGCGTGGCCAGACCGGTGGATTTGTCCTCTTGCTCTAGATTATCCAGCAGCGTGCCCAGGATCATTGCGCCTGTGGCCCCCAGCGGGTGGCCCATCGCAATCGATCCGCCGTTGATGTTGACCTGTGCGTGATCCACGCCAAAGGCCTGTTCAAACAGCAGCACAACCGAGGCAAAGGCCTCGTTCACCTCAAAGAGGTCAATATCGCTGATCTGCATTCCGGTTTCGGCCAAAATTTTCTGTGTCACTGGCACAGGGCCGGTCAACATGATCGTGGGGTCGGTGCCAATTTTGGCTGTGGCGCGAATGCGGCCGCGGGGGCGCAGGCCATGGGCGCGGCCAAATTCGGCATTACCCAGCAGAACCGCGGCGGCGCCATCAACAATGCCGCTGCTGTTGCCGGCGTGGTGGATATGATTGATCCGCTCCAATTCGGGATAGCGTTGCAGGGCAACCGCATCAAACCCCGGCATAACCTCGCCCTGGTCTTTGAAGCTGGGCTTTAGTGCGCCCAATGCCTGCATATCGGTGCCGGGGCGCATGTATTCGTCGTGGTCCAAAATGGTCAGGCCATTGACGTCCAACACCGGCACAATGGCGCGGGAAAATTTACCCGCCTGCCACGCGGCTTGTGCGCGTGCCTGCGATGTGACGGCCAGTGCATCGGCGTCATCGCGGGTGAAGCCGTATTTGGTGGCGATGATATCGGCACCGATCCCTTGGGGAACGAAATATTGTTCAATCGCCAATGAGGGATCCACCGCAATGGCACCGCCATCGCTGCCCATGGGGACGCGGCTCATGCATTCCACACCGCCGGCGATATAGGCGCGGCCTGCGCCGCCGGCGATTTGGTTGGCGGCAAGGTTCACGGCCTCAAGCCCTGACGCGCAAAAGCGGTTGATCGCTAGCCCTGGGATGCGTTCATCCAGACGCGATGCCAGCACGGCCGAACGCGCAAGGCAGGCGCCTTGTTCACCCACCTGTGTGACATTGCCCCAGATCACATCCTCGACCGCGTGACCGTCCAGATTGTTACGATCCGCCATCGCGTCCAGCATCAGCGCCGACAGGCGCAGGGCGGTGACTTCGTGCAGGCTGCCGTCTTTGCGGCCCTTGCCGCGCGGGGTGCGCGCTGCGTCATAGATGAATACATCTTGCATCTTCATGTCCTTTCTTATGCGCGGTCCGATGGGTTTCCGGGCATCAGATCATAGGGGTGTTTCCAACCATCAAGGCCCTGAATATTCGACAGCCAGCGGTCAATATTGGGCCAATCGGCGCGGGTGAATCCAAAGGGTTCGGGGTAATACAGATAGCCGCAGCAGGAAAAATCGGCCATGGTTGGGGCGTCGCCCACGATCCATTCGCGCCCATCCAGATGGGTGTTAAGCGTCTCATAGGCCGCGCGCAGGCGCCCTTGGGTAAAGCCGATCACTTCGGCTGGGCGTTTGTCCTCGGGTAGGAAGTTCATCAAAAACCGCGTCATCCCCGCCTGCGAGGACAGTTTGTGGTTATCCCACAGCACCCAACGCAGGATCTGGTATGTTTCATCCTGTGTTTTGCCGCCATATTTGCCGGTCTTATCGGTGATATATTGTTGAATCACCCCCGATTGGGTCAGGCGCAGATCGCCATCTTCCATAACGGGGGCCTCGCCCATCACATTTTGCGCCCGAAATTCCGGCGTGCGCGAGGCGCCGCCGAAGAAATCCACATAAACAGGTTCCCACGCCAGGCCCGATAATTCCAAAGGCAGCGCGGCCTTATAGGCATTGCCGCTTTCGCCAAAACAATAGAGTTTAATTGTCATATCCGTTACCCCTTTGCTGCGGCAAATTTGCGCGCGATAAGCTCTTTCATGATCTCATTCGTGCCGCCGTAAATCCGCTGCACACGGGCATCGGTCCACATTTCGGCCACGGCATATTCTTGCATGAACCCATATCCGCCATGCAGCTGGACGCATTCGTCCAGAACCTCGCCCTGGGTGTCGGTTGTCCAATATTTGGCCATGGCGGCTTTTTCGACGGTCAATTTGCCTTCCAGATGTTCGGCAATGCAGGTGTCGACAAAGGCGCGCGCGACCTCAAGCTTGGTTTGGCATTCGGCCAGTTTGAAGCGGGTGTTTTGAAATTGCATGATTGGCCCGCCAAAGGCCTGGCGTTCCTGCGCATAGGCAATGGTGCGTTCCACCGCGCCCTGCATCGCGCCGACCGCACCGCAGGCGATGATCAGCCGTTCCTGCGGAAGTTGGTTCATCAGCTGGTAAAAGCCCTGACCCTCTTGCCCGCCCAGAATGTTTTCGGGGGGTATTTCGACATTGTCGAAGAACAGCTCGGACGTGTCCGAGGCATGCATCCCAACCTTTTCCAAATTACGCCCGCGGGTGAACCCATCTGCACCGTCGGTTTCCACCACAGCCAAGGACACGCCTTTGGACCCTTGCGAGGTATCCGTTTTGCACGCCACAATGATCAGATCGGCGTGCTGGCCATTGGTGATAAATGTTTTTTGCCCCGACAGGCGGTAGGAATTGCCATCCTTCACCGCCCGCGTTTTGATCGCCTGAACATCGGATCCGGTTGATGGTTCGGTCATCGCCAGCGCGCCGACCAATTCGCCCGACACCATTTTGGGCAGCCAGCGCGCCTTTTGATCATCGGTGCCATAGGCCAGAATGTAATGCGCCACGATGCCCGAATGGATGCCATGGCCCCAGCAGGCCAGATTGGCGCGGGTGGCTTCCATCAGCACAACGGCCTCATGCCCGAAATCACCGCCAGCGCCGCCGTATTCTTCGGGGATTGAGGGGCAAAGCAGCCCCAAATCCCCCGCCTCGCGCCAGGTGCTTTTGTCCATTTCGCCCTGCGCGCGCCAACGGGGGATATGCTGCACCCAATTGTCTTGCAGGAATTTGGCGGTCATATCCGCCAGCATTTGGTGATCGTCACGCATCCATGCAGATGGCATTGTGTCCTCTCCTTCTTCTGGTCCGTTGCCCCTTATGTTTGGGGCTTTTGGGGCTGTTGTTCCTGCCGATCAGAATGCATCCGCGGGCAGGGCCATAACTGTGTCGCTGCCCGATGTGATCCGCGCCAGCAGGCTGGTGCAAATGGGCAGGCGTCTTTGCATGTAATAGCGGCCTGTGATCCGTTTTGTCTGCATGAACGCCGCGTCAGGATCATCGGCAAGGGCCTTATGCGCGGCCAGCCCCATGCGCGCCCACATAAAGCCCATGGCAGTGTGGCCAAACAGATGCATGAAATCATAGGATCCGGCCAATGCGTCGTTGGGATTTTTCCCCGCGCTTTGCATGAAATACATCATCGCCTCTTGCAGCTGTTTGCTGGCGGTTTTCAGCGGGTCCAGAAAATCGCGGGTAAAGGCGGCATCCATATCCTTATGCGTAGTGATAAAGCCGCGTATCATATCGAAAAACGCCATGGCTGCCTTGCCGCCATCGGCTGCCAGTTTGCGCCCGACCAGATCCAGCGCTTGAACGCCATTTGCGCCCTCATAAATCATGGCAATTCGGGCATCGCGGGTGAATTGGGACATGCCCCATTCCTCGATATAGCCATGCCCGCCGTAAATTTGTTGCGCCTGCACTGTCATGGCATAGCCTTCATCGGTTAAGAACCCTTTGATCACCGGGGTCAGCAGGCTGATCAGCGCATCGGCGTCTTTGTCGCCCGCGCGCTGGGCGCGGTCGATCAATTCAGCCCCCCACAGCGCAAAGGCGCGCGCGCCTTCGGTGAAGCTTTTTTGGTCCATCAGGCTGCGGCGAATATCGGGATGCACAATCAGCGGATCGGCTGGGCCATCGGGGTTTTGCGCGCCCGTCACGGCGCGGCCTTGCAGACGGTCGCGGGCGTAATCCACCGCGTTTTGATAGGCCGCATCGGCCTGCGCCAGCCCTTGCAGGCCCACGCCCAAGCGCGCTTCGTTCATCATGGTGAACATGGCGCGCATACCTTTGTGTTCTTGGCCCAAAAGATATCCGGTGGCCCCGTCATAATCCATCACACAGGTGGCATTGCCGTGGATCCCCATCTTTTCTTCAATTTTGCCGCAGCGCACACCATTGCGCGCGCCCAAGCTGCCATCCTTATTCACAATGAATTTTGGCACGATGAACAGTGACACGCCTTTAATCCCATCCGGCCCACCGGGGATTTTTGCCAGCACCAAATGGATGATGTTATCGGCCAGATCGTGTTCACCGGCGGAAATGAAAATCTTTTGTCCGGTGATGCGGAAGCTGCCGTCATCTTGCGGGTCTGCCTTGGTGCGCATCATTCCCAAATCGGTGCCGCAATGCGGTTCGGTCAGGTTCATTGTGCCGGTCCACTGGCAGTTCACCATCTTGGGCAGGAAAGTCGCCTTTTGCTGATCAGTCCCATGATGCAAAATGGCTGATGCCGCCCCATGGGTCAGACCCTGATACATGGCAAAGGCCTGATTTGCGGCGCTGAACATTTCAATCACCGCCGTCCCCATCAAATAAGGCATGCCTTGCCCGCCGTATTTTTCTGGCAGATCCAGACCGGTCCAGCCGCCCGCGCGCACCTGGTCGAATGCCGCTTTGAACCCATCTGGGGTGCGCACCACGCCGCTTTCATATTGGCATCCCTGACGATCCCCAACTGGGTTTAGCGGCGCGATTACATCGCTGTTCAGCTTGCCTGCCTCTTCCAAAATGGCGCCCGTGGTGGCGCGGTCCAGATCGGCATAGCCAGGGATATCGGCGGAATTGACGTTCAGCACATCATGCAGAATGAATTGCATGTCTTCGGTGGGGGCGATGTATCGTGGCATGGGCGACCTCTTGATTTACTGGGCGGTGGGGGTGGTGGATTTGTGTTTGATCTGGGCCAACATTCGTTCGCCCCATTGCATTTGTTCTTGCAGATCGGTGATTGCAGCCTCGATTTCGGCACGTCTTTGTTGCAATTCGGCCAGCCGTTTTTGCGCAACGTCCATCGTGGCGCTCAGCTGCGTTTCTTGGGCATCCCCAATGTTATAAAGTTCCAACAGTTGGCGGATTTCCTCTAGGGTGAAGCCAAACCGCTTGCCGCGCAGGATCAGCTTCAGTCGCGCGCGATCACGTTTGGTGAACAGGCGCTTTTGCCCCTCGCGGATTGGGAACAGCAGTTCCTTGGCCTCATAAAAGCGCAAAGTGCGGGCTGTAACGCCAAAGGTTGCGCACATTTGCCGGATTGTCATGATGTGTTCAGCCATATCTTGCCCGGGTTTTGTTGCGGTTGATATAACTATAGGATGTATTTTTGTTTACGTAAGGGGGAAGTTGCGTCAACTTTAAAAGTGACGTTGCGTGATGTTAGGTCAAGCTAAGGCGCGCGCCTTACGACCCCGCGGCAAGCTGCCTTGCCACATCATCGCGCAATTGGGTCAATTCAGTCAGCGCCAGGGCCAATTGTTCTTGCTGTTCTTGCAATTCGATCATTTTGCGGCTGGCCATTTCCACCCAAGTTTCCATTTGCGCCTTTGTGCCTTCTTGATCGTACATCAGCAGCCATTGGCGCAGCTCTTCCAGTTGGAACCCAAACCGCCGGCCGCGCAGAATCAGCGTCATGCGGGCGCATTCGCGCGCGCCATAAAACCGTGACCGCCCTTCGCGGCGGGGCTGCAGAAGCTCGATATATTCATAATAGCGTAATGTGCGCGGCGTTACGTCAAACTGGGCGCACATTTCTTTGAATGACAGCTCTTGCTCGCTCATGCGGCGATCCTCCTGTGGTTGGTGTTACCTTAGGTCGATTGCACATGAAGGGCAACTGGCGCCTTGCATCGGGTGGGGGAATTGCGCTCTATGGGGGCACGAAACTGTGCGGAGGGGCCCATGGATATCAGCAAATTAACAGATGCAGCGGAATTGGCCAAAGCCATCCCCCATGCGCAGGCGCTGGGTATGTCGTTTGTTGAAATTGGCCAGGGTCACGCGATCATGCAGCTGCCCTATGATGAAAAACTGATTGGGGATCCGCAAACTGGGGTGATCCATGGCGGGGCGGTGTTTGCCCTGATGGACACCTGCGCCGGCGCCGCAGTCATGAGCCACCCTGACGCCAAGGGCTATACCGCCACGATTGATTTGCGGGTGGATTACATGCGTTCGGCCACACCCGGGCAGATATTGCGCACCCGGGCAGACTGTTACCGTTATGGGCGATCGGTCGCATTTGTGCGGGCGGTGGCCTATGACGAGGATGAGGCCCGGCCCGTGGCCGTGGCAAATGGTGCTTTCGTCGCCAGCAAGGGGGAATGACATCATGGCCAAACCGGAACCTGTACAATTAATCAAACAGCGCCGTGATCAGGCCCTGGCTGGGCTTGTTGGGGCGGTGCCTTATATTGGCTTTTTGGGCGTTACTTTTGATCGTCGCGGCGATGAGCTGACAGCCACTTTGCCCTTTGCCGACCGGTTGATTGGTAATCCACTGCTACCAGCTCTGCATGGTGGGGCTACGGCGGCGTTTTTGGAAATCACTGCTTTGATCGAATTGTCATGGCAAACGATTTGGCCACAGTTTGAAACACTAAAACCTGATGCGCAGGGCAATGTGGCTATGCCGCAAATACAAATGCCCAAAACCATCGATTTCACCGTGGATTACATGCGCAGCGGCCTGCCGCGCGATGCCTATGCCCGGGCCCGCGTGAATCGGTCGGGGCGGCGGTATGCATCCGTGCATGTCGAGGCATGGCAGGACAACCGATCCCGCATTTTTGCGCAGGCCACTGGGCATTTCTTGATGCCTGAAATGGCTGCTGTGCCCAATGCCCCATCTGCGGGTGGGGCCGTATCTGGGGCCGTTGGTGGCTGACGCTCGCCCAATCACCCATGCCCGTGTGCTGCGCATTGCGCTGCCAATGGTGCTGTCGAATATGACAGTGCCATTGATTGGGGCGATGGATACGGTGATCATTGGCCAGCTGGGGGCCGCTGCCCCGATTGGCGCTGTGGGTATTGGTGCGTTGATATTGGGCGCGCTGTATTGGGTGTTTGGATTTTTGCGCATGGGCACCACGGGGCTTGCCGCGCAGGCCGTTGGGGCTGGACGTACAGACGATTTGGCCCGCATTCTGGCGCAGAGCCTGACGATTGGGGCCCTAGGGGGAATCGGCCTGATTCTGTTTCAGATCCCTGTTTTTGCGTTTGGTTTTTTTGTCTCGCCTGCCAGTGCCGAGGTCGAAACCATGGCCCGCAGTTACATGGATGTGCGCATCTTCAGCGCGCCCGCTGCCATTGCTTTATACGCTGTGAATGGCTGGTTGATTGCGCAAGAGCGTACAGGGCAGGTTATGGTGCTGCAGATTTTTCTGGCCGCGCTGAACATGGCGCTGAATGTGCTGTTTGTTTTGGGATTGGACTGGGGAATACTGGGCGCAGCCTGGGCCAGCTTTATCGCAGAATGGGCAGGGCTGGGGCTGGGGCTTTGGCTGTGCCGTGCGGGATTGGCGCATCCCGCGCTGCGCCGGTTGCGGCATTTGTTTGACATGGCATCGCTGCGGCACATGGCGGATGTGAACAGGGATATCCTGATCCGGTCGCTTGCATTGCAGGCGATTTTCATCTCCTTCACGTTTTTTGCTGCCGATTTGGGTGATGTTCCCTTGGCCGCAAATCAATTGCTGATGCAGTTTTTAACCGTTTCGGCCTATGCTTTGGATGGATTTGCCTTTGCCGCTGAAACCATGGTTGGTCAGGCCTTTGGGGCTGGGCAGGTGCGGCGGCTGCGGCGATCTGTTGTCCTGTCAGGGTTTTGGATCATGGTCTGCGCAGGGGTTACCACATTTGCTTTGTTGATTGCCGCGCCCGCTGTGCTGCCGCTGATGACAACTGCAACAGACGTGGTTGAGCGCGCACAAATTTATGTGATGTGGGTTGCTCTTGCGCCGCTTTTGGGGGCGCCATCATGGGTTTTGGATGGGGTATTTATCGGCGCCACACGGGCGCGCGATATGCGCAATATGATGCTGATCAGTTTGGTGGGGTATGCGGTACTTGTCTGGACCCTTGTGCCGCAATTTGGTAATCATGGCCTGTGGCTTGCTCTTTTAGGGTCCTTTATCATCCGTGGATTGACCATGGCCGTTCGTTACCCTGCCTTAGAACGTATTGCTGCACTGAATGATGGGGTAAAATAATACCTATTTTATAAGTCATTGTTATAGCTTGTCTTTTTGTAAAAAAACTCCATTGACCTGACAAATGCCATCGCTATAACCGCGCCATGATGAACACCAAAGGTCCCCTTTGGCATTCAACACAGTTTGAAACCACTAACACGAGGAATTCGTGACCATGAAAACCTTCTCTGCAACGCCTGCAGATATTGATAAAAAATGGATCCTGATCGACGCCGAGGGTGTTGTTCTGGGCCGTTTGGCATCGATCATCGCAATGCGCCTGCGCGGCAAACACAAGGCCAGCTTCACCCCGCATATGGATATGGGCGACAATGTGATCGTCATCAACGCGGATAAAGTCCAGCTGACCGGCAACAAACGCGCGGATAAAAAATATTACTGGCACACCGGCCACCCCGGTGGGATCAAGCACCGCACTGCGGGCCAGATCCTGGAAGGCGCGCACCCTGAGCGTGTTGTGACCGCCGCTGTGAAACGCATGCTGCCTGGCAACCGTTTGTCGCGTCAGCAGATGACCAACCTGCGCGTTTACGCAGGGGCCGAGCATCCCCATGAAGCACAGGCGCCAGAAGTGCTGGACGTCAAATCGATGAACTCGAAAAACACGCGGGTGGCGAACTAATGTCTGATGAAGTAAAATCCTTGGAAGATTTGGGCGGCGTCGCAACCGAAGCCACCGTAATCGAAGTGCAAGCGCCACGTGAACCCGTGCGCGATGCGTTGGGTCGTTCCTATGCAACCGGCAAGCGTAAAGACGCAGTCGCACGCGTCTGGATCAAACCCGGTTCCGGCAAAGTGACCGTGAATGGCAAAGAAATGAAGGCCTATTTTGCACGCCCCGTGCTGCAAATGATCCTGCGTCAGCCATTTCAAATCGCTGGCGTGGAAGATCAGTTCGACGTGATGGCCACCGTAACAGGCGGCGGTTTGTCGGGCCAGGCTGGTGCTGTAAAGCACGGCATTTCCAAAGCGCTGCAGCTGTATGATCCCGCCCTGCGCGGCGCGCTGAAAGCCGCAGGCTTCCTGACCCGCGACAGCCGCGTTGTTGAACGTAAGAAATACGGTAAGCGCAAAGCCCGCCGTAGCTTCCAGTTCTCGAAGCGTTAATTCGCAAGGCTTTACGGCCTATGCATTCAAAGGCTCGCAGGAGACTGCGGGCCTTTTTTGTTTGTCGTGATATTGATGCAAGTCATTGCATTGGGGGCGATACTCTTTTAAACTGTACGAAACAATCAAAAGTTGGGGCGCGATTATGCTGCGGAATTTTAAATCACTTCTCCTTGTCGGGCCATTGCTGTTGACGGCCTGCGCCAATTCTGAATACCGCGCTGAACGCGATATGTGCACGGCCACCTGGATGCAGAAGATCCCACCGCGTTACGTGGATGAGGTGTATAACAAAACATACACGCGCCGCGTTCCAACGGGGCAAACCCAATGTGTGACAACTGGGACGACAACCAACTGTACCCAAGGGATGCGGGATGAAACCTTCACGCTGCCAGCTGTGCGCACGGTGGATGCGAACGCAAGCCAGCGTGACATTCAAATCACGGCCTGCACCAAAAAGGCCTGTATCGCACGATTCGGAAACGCAGAGTGTAAGGCGGAATAATCACCGCCGCTTCTTTGGTGTCTTGGAATGAAAATCGGGTGGGCGTTTGGCCACCCATCCAATAAACTTTGCCAATCTGGGATGACTGCGCAGCGCCTGCGGCGTGTTATAGCTGCGGGCCAATTCGGCCTCGGACAGGGTTGCGTGAATTTCATTGTGACAGATCTGATGCAACAGCACCACAGGCCCACCTTTGCCCCCACGCAGTTTTGGGATCAGGTGGTGCAGACTTTGCCGTGCATGCGGCGGGATTGGCCTTTCGCATAGCGGACAAATGGGTGTGGCCTTATCGATGGTCATATCACTTTCTTGCGTGTTGTTTGCTTATGGATTAATGCTCGGCCGTTGAAAATCAAGGGGTCGGCTGTGGCAGACGCAATCATCATTGGGGCAGGGCCAGCAGGTTTGATGACCGCCGAAACCATCGCACAGGCGGGGTATCAGGTGGATGTGTTTGATGCCAAACCAACAGCAGCACGTAAATTTTTGATGGCAGGTAAATCGGGGTTAAACTTGACGATGAACCGCCCAACCGAAGATATCATCGCAGCCTATTGGGACGGGCGTGATGCATTGGCATCTGCCATTCGGGGCTTTGATGCGCAGGCCGTCATGGGCTGGGCCGAAAACCTGGGTCAGTCCCTGTTCACCGGCCCGACGGGGCGTGTTTTCCCAAAGGCGATGAAGGCATCCCCTTTATTGCGTGCTTGGCTGGCACGATTGTCGGGTTTGGGTGTTAATCTGCACACGCGATGGCGTTGGCGCGATGGGATCGGCGGGGATATGGTGTTTGATACCCCACAAGGCGGGCAAACGCGCCGCGCGCCGGCTGTCATTTTTGCTCTTGGCGGGGCCAGCTGGCCCGATTTGGGCAGTGATGGCAATTGGGCGAATATTTTTGCCTCGGCAGGATTGCCAATCACCCCATTTGCTCCATCCAATATGGGCCTGATATGCGATTGGTCCGTTCATATGCAGCGCCATTTTGGGGCACCACTGAAATCAATCGGGCTGTCGGCTGGGGACCTGCACACACGCGGCGAGGCCGTTTTGACCAAAACAGGATTAGAGGGCGGTGGGATTTATATGCTGTCCCCCGCCTTGCGATCTGGGGCTGATCTGATCGTCGATTTGCTGCCAGATCTGTCACTGGGTGATGTTCAAAACCGGCTTGCACGTCCGCGTGCAAAGCAAAGCCAAAGCAATTTTTTGCGCAAGGTTTTGGGGCTGGATGCGGTGAAACAGGCCCTTTTGATGGAATGCGCCAAAAGGGCCATGCACACGCCCGCCGATCTGGCGCAATCTATCAAGGCGCTTCGGGTGCCGTATACTGCCGTTCAGGGATTGCCACGCGCGATTTCATCTGCGGGGGGGCTGCCATTTGCGGCTCTGGATGCAAATTTGGGCCTGCGCGATCATCCGGGTGTCTTTTGTGCCGGTGAAATGCTGGATTGGGATGCGCCAACGGGTGGGTATTTGCTGACAGCCTGTTTCGCCACGGGCGTGATGGCCGGCAAGGCGGCTGTTGATTATTTGAATGGATGATGAAAGACTTGTCAGATCCAATAATTAGACGTATTCGTTAAGAATAGTTTAATACAACTATTTCAGGACATAATGACAAAGACCCGATTGCACGCCGCATCGGTCGAATGGCCCACATGGGGGCTGCTTGGCCTGTGTTATGGCGTTTGGGCCCTTGGGACCGTTTGGTTGCCGGGCTATTCCTATGTAATGGCGTTTATCGCCACAGTGCTGGCAACCGCGCTTTACAGCTCGCTTTCGCATGAGGTGCTGCATGGCCACCCCACGCGCTGGCAATGGTTAAATGATGCATTGGTATTTCCCGCGCTGTGTCCACCCATTCCCTATGTCCGGTTTAAGGATACGCATTTGGCCCATCATAGGGATCAATTATTAACCGATCCCTATGACGATCCTGAAAGCAATTATTTGGATCCCGCGCACTGGGTGCGCCTGCCTGTGGCTTTGAAAGTGATTTATCGTCTGAACAACACGCTTTTGGGGCGGATGGTGATTGGGCCAATTTTGGGTCAGATTACATTTATGGTGTCGGATGCGCGGGCCATATGGGCGGGTGATCGCCGTGTTGCCTTTGGTTGGGCGCTTCATATTCCCGCGGTTGCTTTGGTGATGTGGTGGATGCTGTCGGTTGCCAATATGCCCATTTGGCTGTGGGCGCTGTCGGTCTATGCTGGGTTGGCCATTTTGAAAATTCGCACCTATTTGGAACATCGCGCCCATGCCTCCCATCGCGCCCGATCTGTCGTGATCGAGGATCGCGGCCTGCTGTCATTGCTGTTTTTGAACAATAACTTTCATGCAGTCCACCACGCGCATCCCAAATTGCCCTGGTATGATCTGCCGCACAGCTTTGCCGCCCGGCGCGAGGCTGTTTTGGCCCGAAATGATGGATATTATTACCGCAATTATACCCAGATTTTCCGTCGATATTTCCTGCGCGCAAAGGATCCGGTGCCGCATCCGCTCTGGCCTTTTGCAAAGAAATAAAGCAACCCTTCCTTTATGGACCTTTGGATTTACGCCACAGTTGCCGCGGCCTTTTTTCAAACGCTGCGGTTTATGCTGCAAAAGCGGTTGGCGCAATCATCGCTGAATGCGATGGGGGCGACTTTCGCGCGGTTTATTTATGCCTTGCCCTTTGCGGGGATTGGCGTTGCGGCGTTTCTTTGGGGGCAATCGCAGCCAATGCCGGTGATGACGGCGCAATTTTGGGGCTTTGCGGCCCTGGGCGGCACCGCGCAAATCCTAGCCACGCTATGCGTTGTGCACCTGTTTGCAATGCGCAGCTTTGCCATTGGGATCACGCTGAAGAAAACCGAAACCCTGCAAACCGCTGCGGTGGGCATGCTGCTGCTGGGCGAAGGTGTGGCCCCGCTGGGATGGGTGGCAATCGCAATTGGATCCTGCGCGGTGGTTTCATTGGGGGCGCCTGCCGGTGGGGCAGGGTGGCGCGCGGGGCTGCTGTCGCGCAGCGCCGGAATTGGGCTGCTGTCGGGGGCGTTATTTGCCGTATCCGGCGTCAGCTATCGTGGGGCCAGTTTGGCCCTGCCGCTGGATGCCCCAGCATTGCGCGCTGCGGTTACATTAACGGCCGTGTTGATCTTACAAGCGGCGGCCATGTGCCTGTGGCTTTTGTGGCGCGACCCTGCGCAATTGCAGGCTGTGTGGCGCGCCCGCCGCGTTGCGGTTTGGGTGGGGGTGACATCCTTGCTTGGGTCGCTGGGATGGTTCACGGCCTTTACCTTGCAAAACGCCGCGCTGGTCAACGCCTTGGGGCAGATTGAGCTGCTGTTTTCCATGTTGGTCACATGGTTTGTGTTTCACGAACGGCTCAGCGCGCGTGAATTGTTTGGGATGATGCTGTTGCTTGGCAGTGTCTTTTTGATCATTTTTGCCATTTAATCTGCGCCTTTGCGCTTGGATTTGAACAATTGTTCAATTACCGTGCCTTTATGGCACGTACCCAAGGATCCCATGCCCTGACCACAGGGCCAAAATTGCGCGAGGCGGCATTGCGGCTGTTTGCGCAAAAGGGCTATGCCGCTGTTTCCATGCGGCAAATCGCGGCCGAGGTCGGTGTGCAGGTTGGTGCGCTGTATAATTACACCGAGGATAAGCAATCCTTGCTGTTTGATCTGCTGCAAAGCCATATGCAGGATCTGATGGCCGCGTGGCAGGTTGCGCAGGCGGGGCTGATGACCCCGTCCCAGCGGCTGGAGGCCTTTACCCGCTTTCACATCCGCTACCATCTAACTCGCACTGATGCGGTGTTTATTTCCTATATGGAGCTGCGCAACCTGACCCCGGAAAATTTCGCCAAAATCGAAACTCTGCGCCGCGCCTATGAGGCCCAGTTGCAATCCATCTTGACCGAAGGGCAGGCCAGCGGTGATTTTGATCTGCACGACAGTAAAATCACCGCCCTGGCGGTGATTGCGATGCTCAATGGTGTGTTGACTTGGTTTCGCAGTGACGGGCGATTGTCACTGGACCGGGTCGAGGGAATTTACTGGGATATGGTGCGCCGCGCAGTTGGCTGCGCACCCTAGGCCCGCGCCTTAATGCGCCGGTTTGATGAAGGTGTTATTGCGCAAATCCCGCATGGCTTGCATGATTTCCTCTTGCGTGTTCATCACGATCGGGCCATGCCATGCCACGGGTTCCTGAATGGGCGCGCCGGATATCAGCAAAAACCGCACGCCCTCTTCCCCGGCTTGCACGGTGATGTCATCGCCGGTGCCAAAGCGGATCAATGTGCGGTTGCCGGACATATCTCGAATGTTCACCTCTTCGCCTTGGACCTCTTTTTCCAGCAAAACGCCCGTGGGTTTTGAGGCATCGGCAAAGGCGGCGCTGCCTTCAAAGATATAGGCAAAGCTGCGCCGATAGGTGTCGACCTTAAAGGTCTTTTTTCGCCCGGCGGGGATTGAAATGTCCAGATACTGCGGATCTGCCGCAATCCCATCCACGGGGCCAGTTTTGCCCCAGAAACTGCCCACAATCACCCGAACAACAGTCCCATCATCGTCGATGATTTCAGGGATTTCTTTGGATTTCACGTCCTGATAGCGCGGCGCAGTCATTTTCAAATCTTTGGGCAGATTGGCCCACAGCTGAAACCCATGCATTTGCCCCTGTGCGTTTCCTTTGGGCATTTCTTGGTGCAAAATGCCCGATCCAGCGGTCATCCACTGCACATCACCCGCGCCAAGCGTGCCTTGGTTGCCCAAGCTGTCACCATGATCGACGCTGCCGGCCAAAACATAGGTGATGGTTTCAATTCCGCGGTGCGGATGCCAAGGAAAGCCGCGCATGTAATCCATTGGGTTATCATTGCGAAAATCATCAAACAGCAAGAACGGGTCCAGTTCGCTGGGGTCATGAAACCCAAATGCGCGGTGCAGGGCAACACCTGCGCCTTCCATCGTGGGTTGGGCATGGCGGCGTTCAAGAACGGGGCGAATGGACATGGGGCTAACTCCTGTTATCTACGCCGTTATGTAGGGCGCAGCTGATACCGGATCAATATGGATCAAAGAATTTTCAGATGCCGATGGGCCAAGTCGCGATTGGAACAGACATGACGCATTTGCCGTCCCAGCTTTCAGATCAATCAAATCACGAAAACAGGGAAGACTGAAGAATGAAAGTTGGGTTTATCGGACTGGGGAATTTGGGCGCAAAGCTGGCGGGCAGTTTGCTGCGCAACAATGTCCCCCTGATGGTGCTGGATCTGGATACGGACGTGATGGCGCGGTTTGCCGAACGCGGGGCGCAGACAGCGCGGGATGCGGCGCAGATTGCGGCGGATAATGATGTGATTATCACCTGCCTGCCCAGCCCCAAAGCCTCGGACGCGGTGATGACGCAGATGCTGCCCAATATGGGGGCGGGGAAAACGTGGTTAGAAATGTCCACCACCGACGCGGGCGAGATCAAGCGCCTGGCTGCGATTGTCGAAGCCACCGGCGCGCGGGCTGTGGATTGCCCAGTTTCCGGCGGGTGTCACCGCGCGGCCACCGGCAATATCAGTATCTTTGCCGCCTGTGATCGGGATCTGTTTGAAACCGTCCTTCCGCTGCTGACGATTTTGGGCCGCCGCGTGCTGCACACCGGCCCTGTGGGCAGCGCCAGCACATTGAAGGTGATGACAAATTATTTGGCCACCACGCATCTGTTTGCCCTGAACGAGGCATTCATCACGATGAAAGCCGCCGGAATGGATATGGCCACCACATTCGAAGCGATCAAAATTTCATCGGGCAATTCCTTTGTGCATGAAACCGAAAGCCAGCTGATTCTGTCTGGATCGCGCGATGTGAATTTCACATTGGATTTGATCGACAAGGATCTGGGGCTGTTCCAGAAAATCGCCGATGACAACAATGTGCCGTTGACCCTGTCGCCCAAAGTGCTGGATATGGTGCATGAGGGTCAGGCCGCATTGGGCCATGATGCGCAATCTGACCGCACGATCGAGCTGTATGAGGGTCCCACTGGGCTGCAATGTCTGGCCGATGGGTTCCCAATGGAATTAATCGATGACGAACCCGAAGAGAAAGGGTATGAGGTGCGCCCAAGGTAACGCATAACCAAAAGGCCATCCAAATGTCAGATATCCCGCCCCTTGCCACATTATCCTCCAGCGCGCCGCGCCGCATTGTGGCCTTGGGGATTTTGCTGGTGCTGGGCGGGATGTTGTTGATGATCGCCTTTGGCCCGCAGCCCTTTTCGGTGCTCTGGCGTTTGGGTTTGGGGGTGTTTGGGCTGGCGGTTTTATATCTGGCGGGGATGATGCTGCGCGCCACGCGCGGGCAGCTGATCCTGACGGCTGATGCGCTGGTGGATGCCGATGGCACAGTTCTGGCCAAAACAGACGATATTCAATCGGTGAACCGCGGGGCCTTTGCGATCAAGCCTTCGAACGGGTTTATGCTGATCCTGTCACAGCCCGCACCGCAGGCTTGGCGGCCTGGGCTGTGGTGGCGGCTGGGCCGCCGTGTTGCTGTGGGGGGGATTACCCCAGGGCCGCAAACGCGCATTTTGGCCGAACAGATCGAACAAATTTTGATGACCCGTTAAGGTAGCACAATTTATCGTTGCATTCGGTGCCCCCCTCTGCAAGGCTTTGATGTGTGAAGCCCGAGACAGGAGGAACCAAATGTCCACCCCGCAAGCCGAACCAAGTTTCCGTCAAAGCGTTGATTTAATGTTCAACCGCGCCGCCGCGCTGATGGACCTGTCACCGGGGCTGGAACAAAAGATTCGCGTCTGTAATTCCACCTATACCGTGCGCTTTGGCGTGCGCCTGCGCGGTCAGATGCAGACCTTCACAGGGTATCGGTCCGTGCATTCGGAACATATGGAACCGGTCAAGGGCGGTATTCGCTATTCTTTGGCGGTCAATCAGGACGAGGTCGAGGCGCTGGCCGCGCTGATGTCCTATAAATGTGCCTTGGTCGAGGCGCCGTTTGGCGGGTCCAAAGGCGGCCTTTGCATCGACCCGCGCGCCTGGGACGAGGATGAGCTGGAACAAATCACCCGCCGCTTTGCCTATGAATTGATCAAACGCGATTTGATCGACCCCAGCCAAAACGTCCCCGCCCCAGATATGGGCACGGGCGAGCGTGAAATGGCATGGATCGCTGATCAATACGCCCGCATGAACACATCCGACATAAATGCCCGCGCCTGTGTGACGGGTAAGCCGCTGAATTTCGGCGGCATCAGCGGCCGGGTCGAAGCCACGGGCCGCGGTATCCAATATGCTTTGCGTGAATTCTTTCGCCATCCCGAAGACGTGGCCGCCGCGGGTTTGGCCGGCAGCTTGGATGGCAAACGTGTGATTGTTCAGGGGCTCGGGAATGTGGGCTATCACGCGGCGAAATTCCTACAGGCCGAAGACGGCGCGCGCATCATCGGTGTGGTTGAACATGATGGCGGCATTTTTTGCGACACGGGGATAGATATCGAGGCGCTGCGCAATTGGATTCTACGCCATGGCGGGGTCAAGGGCTTTGCCGATGGGGAATTTATCGAAAACGGTGCCAAATTGCTTGAGGCAGATTGCGATATCCTGATCCCAGCCGCCCTGGAGGGCGTGATCAATTTGAGCAACGCGCAGAAGGTGCAGGCCCCGCTGATCATCGAGGCCGCCAATGGCCCGATCACATCTGGCGCCGATCAGATACTGCGCGCAAAAGGAACAGTGATTATTCCGGACCTTTATGCCAATGCGGGTGGGGTGACGGTGTCCTATTTTGAATGGGTGAAAAATCTGGGCCATATCCGATTTGGCCGTTTGCAGCGGCGACAGGAAGAGGCCCGCCACCAATTGGTCATTGATGAATTGGATCGCCTGTCTGTGGCATTGGGGGATGCGTGGTCGCTTTCGCCGGGGTTCAAGGAAAAGTACCTGCGCGGCGCAGATGAATTGGAATTGGTGCGATCGGGTCTGGATGATACGATGCGCACCGCCTATCAGGCCATGCGCGAGGTCTGGCACGCAAGAGCCGATGTCGAGGATCTGCGCACTGCAGGATTTATCGTTGCGATCGAAAAAATCGCAGCCAGTTATCGATCCAAGGGGCTGTAATCACCCCTTGGCCACAAGCGCCAAAAAGGCGTCGATTTGCGCGCGCGGCAGCGACCAGTCGCAGACAAAGCGGCAGATGGTGTTATCCCCAACCGGCGGATACAGATAAAACTGCGCGCCCGCGTCGATCAGGCGATGGGCCAGATCGGTTGGAATGGCCACGAATCCCATATTGGCCTGCCCACCGGATGTGATTTCCATCCCTTCATGTTGCAACCCATCAAACAGGTGGCGCGCATTGGCATTGGCGGCCTGTGCCAGCTCGAGCCACAAATCATCGGTTAAATAGGCATCAAACTGTGCCGATAGATAGCGATGTTTGGAAAACAAATGCGCACCGCGTTTGCGGCGGCGTTCAAATTGATCGGCGCGATCTGGGGTGAATAGCACCACCGCCTCGACCCCCATCAGACCGTTTTTGGTCCCCCCGAAACTGAGCGCATCAAGCCCCAGATCGGTGCTCATATCTTTGGCCGAGCAGCCAAGCGCCGCAACCGCATTGGCAAAGCGCGCACCATCCATATGCAGCGGCAGGTCAAATTCGCGTGCCACAGCGGCCAGGTCCTGAAGCTGCGGCAGGGTGTAAACATCGCCGCGTTCTGTGACCTGCGTGATCGAGACGGGGCCGCGCGCAGCCCCATGCACACCATGCAGCCCCGTGCCATCCACCGCAGCGTGCAATTCAGCGGCGGTCATTCTTGCGCCGCTGCCCACATGCATCAGTTTGGCGCCACCGGTGTAGAATTCGGGGGCGTTGCCCTCATCCTCTTCAATATGGGCGCGGGGGGTGCAGTAAATCGCATCCCAAGGCCGTCCCAAACTGCTCAGCGCCAGAACATTCGCCGCGGTGCCAGTGGCCACCAAATGCACCTCGGCCTGCGGGGCGCCCAGCAGCGCGCGCATTTTTTCGCGCACCTGATCCATGATCGGATCATCACCATAGCTGGGGGTATAGCCCGTGTTGGCGCGGGTGATGGCTTCGATCACTTTGGGATGGGCCGGACCGGTGTTGTCAGAGGCGAAATACATATGCAAGGAACCTTATTGGGGTTAATCTTCCTCTATGATGTAATCTTCCCAATCCTCTTCATCAACTTCAAATTCGGGGATGGTCTGGCCGCGCAGCGAAATGCCCGCCTGATGGACGGTTTCGGGGTCACCTGTGATCAGCGGGTGCCAATCGGGCAGGGGGTCGCCCTGCCACAGCCGTTTATAGGCGCAGCTTTGCGGCAGCCAATAGGCGTTTTGTTCAATCGTTTGCGGCGTTAAGGCAATGCATTCAGGCACAAATTGGCGGCGAATATCGTATTGGGCGCATAGGCAGGTTGCATCATCCAGCAGGCGGCAGGCGATACGGGTCAGGGCGACCTCGCCCGTGTCTGGGTCTTCCAATTTGTTCAGGCAGCATTTGCCGCAGCCATCGCACAGGGCCTCCCATTCGGCCGGGGTCATGTCGGTTAGGGCGATGCGCTGCCAATAATTGGGGCGCAGGCCTTTGCGGGGGATTTGCGCGCTCATATCGTGGCCAAGATGGTTTTGGCGCGGGCGCAATCGGCATCCATTTGCGCGATCAATGCCGCCAGCCCGTCGAACTTTGCCTCGGGGCGCAGAAAATCAACCAGTCCGATGGACAGTTGGGCGCCATAAAGGTCCCCCTTGAAATCAAACAGAAATGTTTCACAATTTGGGGTGTTTTCGCCAAACATGGGCCGCACGCCAATGGATGCAGCACCGTGATAACGGCCCTGATGCGGGCCATCCAAAACATCCACCAGCACCGCATAAACGCCATGTTTGGGAATGTGCAGCCCGCTGAGGTCCATATTGGCCGTTGGAAAACCCAGTTCGCGCCCGCGTTTTTCACCATGGATGACGGGGCCATCAATTCGGTGCCAATGCCCCAGCAGCGCCGCGGCCTTGCGTGGATCACCGGCCCCAAGCGCAGCGCGAATGGCGGTAGACGATATTTCCTCTGGGCCGATGTGTTTCAGCGGGGCAATTTCGCAGTCAAAGCCAAATTTGCGGCCAAAGGCGATCAGGTCATCCACAGTTCCCGCACGCCCTTTGCCAAAACAAAAATCGGCGCCCACGCTGACATGACGCACGCCAAGTCCATCACGCAGGATGGCCCTAGCGAAGTCTTCGGGGGACAAAGTTGACAGATCACCGTTAAAGGGCAGCTGATACAGGATATCCACCCCCAGCTTTTCCAAACGATGCGCTTTGGCGGCGGCATTCATCAGGCGAAAATCAGGCGCGTTTGGGGCAAAGAAGCTGCGCGGATGCGGCTCAAACGTCAGCACACCCAGTGGCGCGCCCAGACGTTGCGCGGCCATGCGCGCGTGATCTAGAACCACCCTGTGCCCTAAATGCACGCCATCGAAATTACCAATGGCAATGGCCGCGCCGCGTTCGGGCGCATTTTGGGCAAGGGGTGTGCCAATGATCTTCATGCCCCTTTGGGTATCCAAAGCGGCTTGCCTGTGCAAGATGCTTAATAACTGCGGATCAGCCCGGCCAAGACACCCTGAACTGCAACGCTGCCTTTGGGCAGGATGCGCGGTTCATAAACTGGGTTGGCAGCCTCAAGGCAGATCATATCCCCTTTGGGGCGATAGGTTTTCAATGTGGCCTCATACCCGTCGACCTGCGCCACGACGATATCGCCGGCATGGGCGCTGCTGGTTTCGCGCACGATCACGATGTCGCCATCCAAAATACCGGCGTCGATCATTGAATCGCCCCGAACTTCCAATGCGTAATGGCGCCCGGCGCTGCGCAGCATGCTGGCGGGTAGGGTGATGTGGCTGTCATGTTCAATTGCTTCGATCGGAACACCAGCCGCGATGCGGCCCAATTTGTCCAAGGTAATGAAATCATCAGATTGGGCGGCGGCGGGAGCGCCCCCTTCGATCACACGGGGGGTAAAGCCCTTGCCATCATCCACATCCGGCATCCGCAGGATTTCAATCGCACGGGCCTTATGCGCCAAACGGCGGATAAACCCGCGTTCTTCCAGCGCGGTAATCAAACGGTGAATACCAGATTTTGACCGCAAATTCAGATGGTCCTTCATTTCATCAAAGCTGGGCGGGACGCCATCACGCGCCAAGCGTTTGTTGATGAAAATCAGCAGATCCATTTGTTTGCGTGTCAACATGATTTGCCCCTATGCGGTTATGTTCGCATAAGTTCTATGAATGTTCATGTTTTGTGTCAAGAATTTTTATTCACCCAAGCGGTATGAAGGGCAAAACAGCACCCGCTGGCTGCGGCCCATCATTTGGGGGGCGTACGACCAAGGCCCGGGCCTGCGCATAAAGGCGCAGCTTGGCGCTGTCTTGGTTTTCGAACACGTTTAAATGGCCGGATTCTGTTATATCCGCGCGCATATAATGTTCACGGTTTCCATTGGGGCCGATATCATGTGCCAATTGGGCATAGGATGGTTGCCGCGCCTGCAGGGGCAGGCCTTGCAGCCCTTCAATGATGGGATGCAAGAAAACCTCGGTGCAGACCATGGCGGATACGGGGTTGCCGGGCAGGCCCAGCATGATTGCATTGCCCATGCGCCCGGCCATCAGGGGTTTTCCGGGGCGCATGGCGACTTTGTAAAACTGCCGATCCAACCCCTGTTCCGCGGCGACCGCACCAACCAGATCATGATCCCCGACAGAGGCCCCGCCGATGGTGACAATCAAATCCGCCCCAGCGGCCAGATCAAAGGCCAGGCGCAGGCTTGCATCATTATCGCGGGCGATGGGCAGGATACGTGCCTTGGCCCCCAACTGCTCTAGCTGCGCCTTAATTCCAAATGTGTTCGAGGCAATGATCTGATCTGGCCCTGGCATTTGCCCCGGCAGCACCAATTCATCCCCTGTTGAGATGATGGCCACCTGTGGCTGGCGGTATACCGGCAGCTGCGCGTGGTTCATTGCCGCCAGCAACGCCAGATCCGCGGCGCGCAGGCGTGTGGGGCTTTGCAGGATGAAATCTGCATCAAAATCATTGCCCGCTGGCCGTATATGCGCGCCGGCGGATGTGGTTTCTGTGATGGTGATGTGATCGCCGAATGGGGTCACGTCCTCTTGGATCACGATGCAATCGGCCCCTTTCGGCACCACGGCGCCGGTGAAGATCCGTACCGCTTGGCCCGAAGAAACCGCTCCGCCAAACGCATGACCAGCGGCGCTTTCTCCGATCACCTGAACACGGGATCCCGCCACCGCGTCGGCGGCGCGCATGGCATAGCCATCCATGGCAGAGGCATCAAATGGCGGCTGTGCGCGGCTGGCGCGCAGGTCTTGCGCCAAAACGCGGCCTAAACCGGCCGCAAGAGGGACCCATTCGACGGGCAGCGGCGACACTAGGTCAAACAGGGCCGCCTGAGCCTGGGCCACAGAAATCATGGAGCGGTGAAGCGGCCAGATTTCCCGCCGTCTTTCAGCGTAACGCGCAGACCGCCAATTTCCATGCCGCGGTCCACGGCTTTGACCATGTCATAGACCGTCAGCGCGGCGGTGGATGCGGCGGTCAGGGCCTCCATCTCGACGCCGGTTTGGCCGGTGGTGCGCACGGTGGCGCGGATTTGTATGCCGGGCAGATCGGGGTCGGCGTCCAGATCAATCGCCACTTTGGACAGGGGCAGGGGGTGGCACAGCGGGATCAGATCTGGTGTTTTTTTGGCACCCATGATGCCCGCCAGCCGCGCCACGGCCAGCACATCGCCCTTTTTGGCGCGGCCTTCTGCGATGATTTGGTAGGTGGCAGGCGCCATGCGCACATGCCCCGCGGCCACGGCAATACGTGCCGTTACGGCCTTGTCGGAAACATCCACCATATGGGCATCGCCCTTGCCATCAAAATGCGTCAGCCCCGCCATTACACCACCCCCGCCAGCGGATTGGCCAGCAAATGCCGGGTGGCACTGGCCACATCGGCCTGCCGCATCAGGCTTTCACCGATCAGGAAGGTGCGCGCGCCATGCTGGGCCATATCGGCCAAATCCTGCGGCGTGTTCAGCCCCGATTCCGACACCAGCAAGCGCCCCTCGGGCACCATTTTTGACAGCTGGCGCGTGGTGTCCAGCGTGGTTTCAAAGGTTTTCAGATTGCGGTTATTCACCCCGATCAATGGTGATTTCAGCGTCAAGGCGCGCTCCATTTCCGGGGCGTCATGCACCTCGATCAGGGCATCCATCCCCCAGTGGCGGGCCGCCTCTTCCAGCTCTTGCGCTTGGGCATCGCTGACCGAGGCCATGATGATCAAGATGCAATCAGCCCCCAAGGCCCGCGCCTCGGCCACTTGATAGGTGTCATACATAAAATCCTTGCGCAGCGCGGGCAGATCGCAGGCGGCGCGGGCGGCGCGCAGATAGTCTTTGGCGCCCTGAAAGCTGGGGGTGTCGGTCAAAACCGACAGGCAGGTGGCGCCGCCCGCCGCATAGGCCTGTGCCAAGGCGGGGGGGGCAAAATCGGGGCGGATCAAGCCCTTGGATGGGCTGGCTTTTTTGATTTCCGCAATCAGCCCATAGCCGCTGGCGCTGGCGCGGGCCAGGGCCTGGCCAAAGGGGCGCACCGGCGGCGCGGCGCGGGCGGCCTCTTCTACTGCAAAAAGCGGAACTGCGGCGCGGTCTGCGGCCACTTCTTGCAGTTTATAGGCTTTGATTTTGTCTAAAATCGTGTCTGTCATGGCGTCGTC
>JALQTR010000190.1 GCA_023260835.1 Paracoccaceae bacterium | reverse complement strand
GGAGTATACAAGAATTGTTGTTCAGGCCTGGGTACTTTTGGGTCTCTGGAAGATGCTGAATATGTAATGAATGAGCAACTGCAACATGAATGTGAGCTTGGAGGGAATGTACTATCCATTACATGGGCTACAGACGATGATATCGCCGTCTGATCCGGCCTTCATGGCTTCGGCAATCTGCACGCCCATTTGATAATAGGATGTGCCGGCCTTTGCCGATTTATAGGTGATGCGCGTTTCCGCCTGCGCGGTCGATGCCACCAAACCGGCCGTCAAGCAGGCCAGTGCAATGATTTTTTTGGGACTAAACATAGGGCTCTCCTTCCAAATGTTAGGCAGAAGATGATCATGGTTTAAATGGCAGGTCAACAAATCTGATGGATCCCAGTTTGCCTTTCGAAAAAGACCTTGCGTCGCATTTTAATTGCCGGCACATCTGCCTAAAAAACACCCATCGAAAGGCGCATAGATGCTGATCGTTATTTGGCCAATTTTTGCATTGATTTGCTTTGGCGCTGTGCTGCGCCGATCTGCATTTGCGCCTGATGCCTTTTGGTCAGGGGCCGAGCGGTTGAATTATTTCATCCTGTTTCCTGCCCTACTTTTATCCGCATTGGCAAAGGCACCGGTGCGCGATCCGCAGCTGTTGCAATTTGCCGGCACGGCCTTAATGGTTCTGATCATTGGGGCGGTTGGCATTTGTTTATGGCGCTTCCTATTTGGTCTGCGGGCAGATCGGTTTGGCGTTTATATGCAAGGGGCGCTGCGATTTAACACCTATTTGGCGATCGCGATTTTGGCGGCACTGGGCGGCGATGGTGCGATCGAACGGGCCGCGGTTTATCTGGGTTTGGCCGTTCCGGTGGTGAATATATTGGCCATTTTGGCCTTCAGCGATGGGGGGATTTGGCGCAACCCGTGGCAATTGCTGCGCAAGGTCGGAACAAACCCATTGGTGGTGGCCTGCCTGTTGGGGCTTGTTTTGGCGGCAACGAACATAGGGTTGCCCTTTGGCATGGGCGCGTTTTTTGCGCTGTTGGGGCAAGGCAGTTTGCCGCTGGGCCTGTTATGTGTCGGCGCGGCGCTGCGGCTTGGGGCGCTGCGTCAGGATGTTGCACCATTGGCAATGATTACTGCAGCTCGATTGGTGATTATGCCCAGTTTGGCCCTGTTTGTGGCACAGCAGGTTGGTCTGGCGCGTACAGAAACTCTGGTTTTGGTCTTGTTCAGCGCGGTTCCAACTGCGCCCACATCCTATGTGCTGACATCGCAAATGGGCGGGGATGCCCCATTGATGGCGGGGATTGTGACGGCGCAGACGCTGGTGTCTGTTGTGACCATCACATTGGTTTTGCAGGTGGTGCTGTAACGATTGGACCCACCATGATTGGCAGGTCCAATCATCGGTCATTACACGCGTTCGAAAATCGCGGCCAAACCCTGCCCACCGCCGATACACATGGTTTCAACGCCATAGCGGGCGCCGCGGCGATCCATTTCGCGCAGCATTCCAGCCAAGATGCGCCCCCCAGTGGCCCCCACAGGGTGACCCAGTGAAATGCCGGATCCATTCACATTCATGCGGGCAAAATCATCCTTTTTCAGGCCCCATGCGCGGGTGCAGGCCAGAACCTGGGCGGCGAAGGCTTCGTTCAGTTCGATCAGGTCCATGTCGGCCATTGTCAGCCCCGCGCGGTCCAGCGCTTTGTCGACGGATGGGACGGGGCCAATGCCCATGACCTCGGGTCCGACGCCGGCAACCGCCCAGGATTTCAGCCGGCCATAGGCCTTCA
>JALQTR010000154.1 GCA_023260835.1 Paracoccaceae bacterium | reverse complement strand
AGACTGACGTAGACTTACCAGTATAACCAATATCCTCGTGAACTAGATCCTTCCCAATAGCTTCAACATCCTTAGTCTCGGCCACCTCTCCGGCATGGGTCTGATGCCGCAAGCGTCAGGGAAATGCAAGAGCAAACCCTGACGTGGCAAGAAAATTATTCAGGCGCTTTGACCTGCAAAGCCTCGGGGTTGCGGATCCAGATATCCCGCTGCGCGAATGGGATTTCGATGCCTTCGGCCGTGAACCGTTCTGCGATTTGGTGGTTCACTTCGGTTTTCACCGCCATCATCGTATTCACATCCTGTAGGACAAGGCGGATTTCAAAATCCATACTGTCTGCGCCAAAGCCCTGAAACACAACCCCCGCAGGGGCGGCCAGATTGGGTTGCAGGGCAGCGATCTCTTCCAAAACGGCCATCACGCGGCGGGTGTCATTCCCATAGGCCACGCCAACGGGGATAATCACCCGCCCCAGTGTATTGCCGCGTGTCCAATTGGTAACAACCCCCGACACCAGATCCGCATTGGGGATAATCACGTCAGTGCGGTCAAATGTTTCCACCCGAGTCGAGCGGACAGAAATATCCCGCACCGTCCCCATGACGCCGCCCACTTCGATCCAATCGCCTTGGCTGATCGGGCGTTCAATCAGCAAAATAATGCCGGATACAAAGTTTGAAACGATGTTTTGCAGCCCAAAGCCAATACCAACGGATAAGGCGCCAGCTACGATGGCAAGGGATGACAAATCGACTCCCGCAGTGCTGATCGCAATGACGGCCGCCAAAAATATCCCGACATAGCCAACGCCAGCAACAATCGCATTTTGGGCACCATTATCAAGCCGCGTTTTGGGCAGGACCGACCCGCGCAACCCCGCCTGCAGGCCGCGTGTCAGGGTGTACCCCAAAACAAAAATCACCACAAAAACCAGAAAATCCATCGGCGTGAACCGGCTGTTGCCAATCGGCACCCCGTCTTGGAACTGCATCCACAGATCCGCCAAATCTGTGGATCGCGCGCCCCAAATCAGGGCAAAAACTGGGGCCGATGCGATTGCAACGCCTGCGCCCAGCATGACCAAGGTCAGGGGTTTATCCGCTGTTTCCAGATCGGGGTTCAGCCCCGACCACAACAACGTCAGCCCCCGCATAATCAGCAACAATGCAGCAAGCAAACCAAGGGACATTAGCATCGGGAACACCAGTGCCTGTGCCGCGCCCATATACCCTATAGTCCCCAAAATCAGGCCGGCAACGGCAACGGCCTTGCCCGCGCGCAAAACCAATGCACAAAAAGCATTGCACTGAAGGTGCTTTTGCAGTCGCCCTGCCAGTATATAAAGCGAAACAGCCCCCAACCCCAAGATCAGGAACGAAAACACAACCGAGCTGCCAATAGACAGCCCCTCAAGCGCTGCCCAATCTGCGAAAGCCGCGTTTTTAACGATCATCAAACAAGCCAGATAGGCCCAAATCCGCACTGATGCGCGCCCCGCATCCAGCAGCTGGGCCGTCGCCCAATGGACCGCAACCAACGCCAAAACCAACCATTTGGCACTGCGGAAAATCATTAACCATTCAATGCCATCAACCGGAAATTGTTCAATCGCATGGATCAAGGTGAAGCCGGCGCCAGCCAATAAAACCGCGCCGCCAAATCCAACCGCAAAATGGATAAACCCATGCCAAGCGGTCGCTGCGCGTGCGCACAAATGCAGTGCTTGGTTCAGCAGCATACGGCGCAGCTGCAGCAAGGCACCCGTCAAAATAAGGTAAAGCAGTATCAGTGGCGCACGGTCTTGGATTTGGGCCTTGGCGATTGGATCTGACCAAAGTTTTGCGATATCGCGACTGTAGTCACGCAGGATCACAACCCAATCCACCGCGGCTTCTGTCCAAAATACCAGCGTCAGCGGGCTGGGCCCCAAATTCAGCAGACGTGACGTTTCGCGCGCGCGCAGCAGCGCATCCAAATCAGAAATCAGCGCCTCAAGCCGCCGCTCGGCTTCGGTGGCGGTGATGACAGGGGCGCGCAATTGGGCCAATTCTGACTGCAATTCGGACCGGCGTGATGCGATTTCAGCCGGTTCATCCCCCGCGTCCGGAACAGGGCCAAGCGCGGCAAGCTGGCTTTCCAGCGCCGCAATGCGCCCATCTGGTGCCGATTGTGCCGCATCAAAGACCGCACGCCAGCGCACCAGGTCGTTGCGCAGATCGCCCAGCGCCGCATCGGATGCGCGATCGGCGGCGATCACATCGCTTGCGCGTGTCGCGATGGCCTCCCATTTGGTGTAATCAGGGGTTGTTTGGGCCACAGCGGCCTGAACACTCGCCAAGAGACATAGGCATAAAACAGCAAACAGGCGCGCGATTGGGGTCATATTAGGCCTCGGTCGGTTCAAAAACGTGGGGGATATCCTGCGGCGCGCGGGCCAACCATTCCGGCACAGGCAGACCCTTGGAGGCCAAAAACTCCGGATTGTACAATTTGGATTGATAGCGCGTGCCATAGTCACATAAAATAGTGACAATCCGATGCCCGGGCCCCATGTCGCGTGCCATTGCCATGGCGCCAGCGACATTCACACCGCTGGACCCGCCCAGGCACAGACCTTCATTTTGCAGCAGATCGAACACAACGGGCAGGGCCGTCTCATCCGGGATTTGATAGCTGAAATCGGGGGTGAACCCCTGCAAATTGGCCGTGATGCGCCCCTGCCCGATCCCTTCGGTGATCGACCCGCCAGAGGACGCCAACTGCCCCGTTGTGTAATAAGAATGCAGCGCCGCGCCCATCGGGTCGGCCAGACCGATTTTGACCCCCTTTGGCTGCAATGCCATACCAACCCCGGCCAATGTGCCACCCGATCCTACGGCGCAGATGAACCCATCAACACGCCCATCCAATTGTTGCCATATCTCTGGCCCAGTGGTTTCAATATGCGCCTGACGATTGGCAATGTTGTCAAATTGATTGGCCCAAATCGCGCCGTTCTTTTCGGTTTTGGCCAATTCCGCAGCCAACCGCCCTGAATAACGCACATAGTTATTTGGGTTTTTGTAAGGCGCGGCTGGAACTTCGATCAATTCAGCGCCCGCAAGGCGCAGCATATCTTTCTTTTCTTGGCTTTGGGTTTCGGGGATGACGATCACCGTCTTGAACCCCAAGGACGCACCGACCAGCGCCAGGCCGATGCCGGTATTGCCGGCGGTGCCTTCCACAATGGTGCCACCTTCGCGCAATTCCCCGCGGGCGATGGCGTCTTTGATGATATACAGCGCCGCGCGATCCTTGACCGATTGCCCGGGGTTAAGAAATTCGGCTTTGCCGTAAATCTCGCACCCTGTGGCCGCACTGGGGCCGCGCAATTTAATCAGCGGCGTGTTTCCGATGGCTTGAACAAGATCTTCGGCAATATGCATGTTTTACATTCCTTTTTTGGCGGCGCCGTTTACCAAATGATTATGACATAATCCACCGCAGCCGCAACCGCCCAGGACACAGCGGCAAAAGGCAGAATGCCCAGATCAGATCATGTTTATAGAACAGGGTTTAAAAATGGGGGCGTGGTGGGGTAAAAATAGTCACCCCCACGCGGCTTAGGGGGAATTTATCCCTATTCGCCCGCCACCACGTCCCATGCAATCGCAAATTCATCCAACACCGTCGCCACAGCTGCCCGATCGGCACCCGTGATTTTGGCAACAAACCCGCGGGTTTTATCATCTTCAACCGATTGCACCTGTGCATCCACATCGGCATCTGCAAGCGCAGCGTTCAGGACGCGCACGATCGCCATTTTACGCAAATCTGGCTTAAACACTTTGCCGACAGCTGTTTTGGGCAGAGCCTCTAATACCTCGATATGTTTTGGAATGGCCGCCTTTTCAGGGATATGTGTTTTGCACAGATCCGCCAGTTCATCAATCGACACATCGGCCCCGGTGACAAGTTCCACATAAACGCATGGCAGCTCGCCCGCGTGGATATCAGGCTGGCCAATGGCACCGGCAAAGGCCACGCCGTTATGTTTCAACAGCGCCTCTTCGATCAAGGCGGGGTCGATGTTATGGCCGCCACGGATGATCAAATCCTTGGCGCGACCAGTAATCCAAATATATCCATCCGCATCAATACGGCCCAAATCACCGGTGCGCAGGAATTCATGATCAACATATAAATCCACATTTTTGCTGGCGTCGCTGTAGGTGTTGCCAGACCAAACACCTGGGCCTGCCACACAAATCTCACCGATTTCATCGGTCGCACAATCAACGAATGTGCCGTCAACCTGTTTGATAATGCGCACTTTGTTATAGGGGAATGGAACACCCACAGACCCGACCCGTTTTTCACCGTCCAGGGGGTTGCAGCTGACCAAACAAGTGGCTTCGGTCAGGCCATAGCCTTCGATGATATTGATCCCCGTGGCGCTGGTGAAACGATTAAACAGCTCAAGCGGCATTGGGGCCGATCCTGAAAACGCATTTTTCACGGTCGACAAATCCGCATCAACAGGCCGCTGCATCAGGGCCGATACGGCGGTCGGGACGGTGATGATAAAGGTGATACGCCAACGTTCGCACAGCTTCCAGAACTGATCGAACACCCCATCGCCACGATACCCCGCAGGGGTGGGGAAGATCACATGCGCACCCGATTTCATCATTGCCATGAAAATCACATGGGTGGCAAAGACATGGAACAGCGGCAGCGGACACATCACCACATCTTCTTCGCTGAACAAAAGCGCATCGCCAAGCCAGCCTTGATAGACCATCCCCGATTGCAGATGCTGCGCCAATTTGGGCATGCCTGTGGTGCCGCCCGTGTGGAAATAGGCGCCAATCCGGTCATCCGTGCTGGGCGCAAATTGCAGCGTTTTGGGCTGTTTGGCTGCCTCGGCCATAAAATTGCGCAAATCGCGTGGGGGATTTTCGACCTTTGGCCGCACCAAGGGCACGATCCAGGATTTTGGCGGGCTGAGATAGCTGTTCAGATCAATTTCCAAAACCGTCTGAACGTCAGGGGCTTGCGCCACCGCCTGTGCAGTTTTCTGGGCAATATCTGTTTTAGGAAAGGCGCGCAGCGTCACCACCACCTTTGCCTTTGATTGACGCAAAATGGCGGCGATCTGATCGGGTTCTAACAATGGGTTGATCGGATTCACGATCCCCGCAACCATCCCCGCCACAGTTGCCACAGCCGTTTCCGCGCAATTTGGCAAAACCAGCGCGACTACATCGCCTTCGCCGATCCCAAGGCTGCGGAACAAATTGGCCGCTTGCACAACCTGATCATGCATCTGCGCCCAATTCAGCGTGCGCGCCTTGGCATTTGCATCGGCAAACAGCTGAAAGCTCAGCGCCGGACGATCTGGGAATTTCTGCGCCGTCTGCGCCAACATCTCATAAACGCTGGCGGGTAAATTCCGATCCGCAAGCGGCATTTCATTGGTGATATCCAAAACGTCTTGCAAGCTGGCAAAGCGCATCGGCCCCCTCCCTGTTTATTATTTTTATTGTCCCAATATGTGGGCAAAACGCCACCCAAAACAAGAGGGCAGGCAGCAACGTCAAGTTTAGCGCAATAAAAACCCCCGGCTGATCGGATCAGCCGGGGGCCTTTTTGCCAATATTGGCTGGATTACAGGCGCGATGCCACGTTTTCCCAATTCACCAGATTGTCCAAGAAATTGGTCAAATAGGCCGGGCGCTTATTACGAAAATCGATGTAATAGGAATGTTCCCACACATCACAGCCCAGCAGCGCGGTTTGACCAAAGCAAAGCGGGTTTACGCCGTTTTCGGTTTTGGTCACTTTCAACGCGCCATCCGCGTCTTTGACCAGCCAGCACCAGCCAGAGCCAAACTGGCCCGCGCCCGCAGCGGAAAATTCATCTTTGAACGCCTGAACCGATCCAAAGCTTTCGGTGATGGCTTTTTCCAGCTCGCCCGGCATGGCATTGCCGCCTGGGCCCATCATTTCCCAAAACTGCATGTGGTTCCAATGCTGGCTGGCATTGTTGAAGATGCCATTTTGCGCAACGGCGCCTGCCTGATAGGTGCCTGTGATGATATCCTCAAGCGATTTGCCGTCCCATTCGGTGCCGGCGATCAGCTTATTGCCATTATCGACATAGGCTTTGTGGTGCAGATCATGGTGGTATTCCAGCGTTTCTTGCGACATGCCAAGACCGGCCAGCGCATCATGGGCGTAGGGAAGATCGGGAAGTTCAAAAGCCATTTCAAAGAATCCTTTATCGGCTGTGGGGTTATATTAGACCTGTTCTAAAATGAAGCGCGCCGCCCCTCAAGGTCAAGGGGCGGCGCGCAGAAAAATTTATCCGGCAGGCAGATCCGTTATCCCGCGTAATAGGAGACTTCGCTGCCCGGCGTGCTGGATAGGCGCAGCAGGTCAAACATATATTGCCCAACCGACCGGAAGCACATGATTTCAACCTGATCATCCCCTGTTGCCCAAAACGCCGCCGCGACCTGCGCAAAACGGGTGCGACGAATATCGCCCGCCCCAAATCCATCCAGATCAACGGGGGCCAATTTGGCAATCACATCGCGCCAAGCTGCGCCAGACAGGCTGAACACCGCACGGGCATCGGATACGACCTCGACCAGGTGGTGGGTGCCGGCCAAGGCCGCGCGCAGATCGGCGGCCAATTTGGGCGCATCGCCATAGGCGCAGAAGATCATCAATTCATCCGGCGACATCCAGGCCACAGTGATTGGCCCGGCCTGTACACATTTACGCTGCGCAGGAACGGATGTGCCGCAATGCGAGTTCAACGCGGCGGCCAATGCTTTATCGCCCAGATCCGCGCGCAGGGTGATCATGCCGCGCAGGCCTTCCTCGCGCAGGGTAACAAACCCCGCCGCCGATGCGCCATTCAAAGCCGAAATTGCATTAGACATCTTGCTTGGTCCCTTCTTTGTCGAAGAACACAGGATCAACGATCCGCGCTTTGATAATTGTGCCATCGGTTTTGGGGAAATCAACCACATCCCCCATCCGATCTGGCCCGTTCAGGATCAGCCCCATGGCAATCCCCTTTTTCAAGGTTGGCGAATAATAGGTCGAGGTCACACGCCCGATCATGTTTTTCTGGCCATTGGCATTGACCCCCTCACCCAGAGCATAGGCCCCATCAGGCAAAACAGATCCATCAACGGTTTCCAGCCCAACCAATTTCCAGCGGGTTGGATCCACCATATGGCTGCGTTCTTGGCCGCGTTTGCCGATGTAATCGTCCTTTTTCTTGGAAATGGCCCAATTCAGGCCCAAATCCTGCGGGATCACGGTGCCATCGGTTTCATCCCCGATCATGATAAAGCCCTTTTCGGCGCGCATCACGTGCAGGGCTTCGGTGCCATAGGGCATGATGTTAAATTCGGCGCCCGCGTCCAGGATTTTATCCCAGAAGGCCTGGCCATAGGACGCAGGGATTGCGACCTCATAGCTCAGCTCGCCCGAGAATGAGATCCGGAAGACCCGCGCGGGAATATCGCCCAGCGTGCCTTCGGCCCATTCCATAAAGCCAAGCGCCTCTTTCGACAGATCCATACCGCCCAGTTTTTCCAAAACGGTGCGGGCTTTGGGGCCAACAACGGCAACCTGCGCCCATTGTTCGGTGACATTGGCGGTGTAAACCTTCCAATCCCACCATTCGGTTTGCAGCCATTCTTCCATATGGGCGTGAATGCGATCCGCCCCACCGGTGGTGGTGTGGCACAAGAATGTGTCTTCGTCCAAACGGGCGACAACACCATCATCCATCAAGAACCCATTTTCAGAACACATCAGGCCATAGCGGCATTTGCCGACCTTCAGCGTGCTCATCATATTGGTGTACAGCATATCCATGAATTTGCCCGCATCGGGGCCTTTCACGATGATCTTACCCAAGGTTGACGCATCCAGCATCCCCACCGCGTCACGGGTTTGGTTGATCTCACGCGTGACGGCCTGCGCGTGGGTTTCCCCTGCACGGGGGTAACAATAGGCGCGGCGCCAATGGCCCACTGGCTCGAAATAGGGTTTTTCCGCCTCGTGCCAGTCATGCATGGGCGTGCGGCGCAGCGGTTGGAACACCTCGGCCCGGGCTTCGCCGGCAATCGCACCCATGGAAATGGGGGTATAGGGCGGGCGGAACGTGGTGGTGCCGGTTT
>JALQTR010000006.1 GCA_023260835.1 Paracoccaceae bacterium | reverse complement strand
GCCCCCAAAACAACGCCAGCCCCGCAGCCATTGCAGCAAGGGCAAAAGGGGCCATCCACAGATGGCGCGTGGGATCAATCAAAAACGGTTCGATAAGCCAATGCAGGGCGACCAGAAAATACCCAAACCCTGCGGCCCACCCCCAAAGCAGGGCCTGCTGCGGCGCACGGGCGCAGTGCAAAAGCCGCAGCAGCAGAACCAAGGCCAGCAGCGTAATCGGCCAAAGATGAAAGGGCGGCAGCCCCAGGGCCATGCCTGCCCCCAAAAGGGCGGCAATAACACCGCCGCGGCGTATCACGCGGGTTGCGCCCCATTTGGCAGGCGCACGCGCAGCCGTTTGATCCGGCGCGGATCGGCGTCCAGCACCTCGAATTCCACACCCAATGGATGGGCGACAACCTCGCCACGCGCAGGCACGCGGCCTGCCAGCATAAAGACCAATCCGCCCAGACTGTCGACCTCTTCTTCGTCAACATCATCGACTTGTGTCAGGTCCAAATCCAATTCGGCCTGAAATTCATCCAGCGGAGTTTTGGCCAGCGCCACATATTGCCCGGGCTTTTCTTGGGTGAACAGAATGTCCTCTTCGGTGTCGTGCTCATCCTCGATCTCGCCGATGACCTGTTCGATCAAATCCTCGATCGTGACCAGACCGTCCACCCCGCCATATTCGTCAATCACCAGCGCCATATGCCGCCGTTCGGCCTGCATTTTGGCCAGTAACACCCCAATCGGCATCGAGGGCGGCACGAACAAAAGCGGGCGCAGCATATCGGCCAGCACCAAATGATCGCCATTGCCACCAAACCCGCCTTGCAGGGCGAAATCCTTTAGATGCACAAATCCCTTTGGGCTGTCCAATGTATCGGCATACACCGGCAGGCGTGTCAGGCCACTGCTGGAAAACACCCCCACCAGATCATCGCGGTTGATCCCCAAAGGCACGGATATGATATCGGCCTTGGGCACCATCACATCCTCGACCCGCATATTGCGCAGGTTCATCATGCCCGGGCGCGCATTGCGCACGGCACTGATGCTGTCGTTGCCATCGTCGTTGGTGGGCGCCGGCCCGATACGGGACCAAAGCCTGTCCCAAAACCCTTTGGGCGCATCCTGCGCATCGGCTTGGGGGGTGAAATCAGTATTCTCGGTCAAAAGCGCGCTTTGCGCTGCACTAGACGAGCCGTCGGTATTATCCATCAGTCCTATCCGTTTGAGACCCTATCGCGGGTCCGGTTTATCCTAGACCGGTCTTATATGGGTCGGCAATACCCAAGTTTGCAAGGATCTGAATTTCGGTTTCTTCCATCAATTCGGCATCGGCGTCATCGATATGATCATATCCCAGCAAATGCAAAACACCATGCACCAGCAAATGCATCACATGATCGGCGGGGGAAATACCGCCCGCGGCGGCCTCACGCTGGCAGGTGTCAAAGGCAATGGCGATGTCACCCAAATGCGCGTCTTGCGGATCGGGGGGCACAGGGCGCGCGCCGGCGTTATCCGCCGCGCGGTCATCCGATGGCCAGCTGAGCACATTTGTCGGCGTGGGTTTGCCGCGAAATTCTGCATTTAATTCAGCAATTTGCGCATCATCACAGCCCATCACGCTGGCGCCCCAATCATCCGCGTTCAGCCCAAGATGATCCAAGGTGGCCGCAAAAGCGCGCTGCGCCAGAGCGGGCAGGTCCATCCCATCCCAACGGGGATCCTCGATCACCACATCCAGCTCTGCCTCATCCCCCCAAAGATCATCCATTGGGTTTGTCGGATTTTTCATAGGCGTCAATGATTGCCGCCACCAACGGGTGACGCACCACATCGCGCGACGTGAAATAATTGAAGGAAATACCCTTGATGGATTTCAGCAGCCCCTCGGCCTCGGCCAGGCCCGATGGCACCCCGCGGGGCAGGTCGATCTGTGTGCGATCCCCTGTGATCACCATGCGCGAGCCTTCGCCCAGACGGGTCAGAAACATCTTCATCTGCATGGATGTCGCGTTTTGCGCCTCGTCCAGAACAACAAAGGCGTTGGACAAGGTGCGCCCGCGCATGAACGCCAAGGGCGCAATCTCGATCACCTTTTCTTCCATCATCTTGGCCAGCTGTTTCGATGGCAGAAAATCCCCAAGCGCATCATAAAGCGGCTGCATATAGGGATCGACCTTTTCTTTCATGTCACCAGGTAAATAGCCCAGCTTTTCCCCCGCCTCGACCGCGGGGCGGGACAGGATGATTTTATCCACATCCCCAGTGATGAATTTCGACACGGCCACCGCCACCGCCAAATAGGTCTTCCCAGTGCCCGCCGGCCCAATGCCAAAGCATAATTCATTGTCAAACAGAGCGCGGACATAGGATTTTTGCGCATCTGTTCGTGGCTCGACCCGTTTTTTGCGGGTTTTGATTTCGATGTCGCCGCCTGAAAACATCTCCATCTGGCTTTCATCAACACCCATGCGCATTTGGCGGTCGATATCGGCGGGGCCAACCTCGCGCCCGGCTTCCAAACGGGCGTATAGATCCTGCAGCGCCTCTTGCGCGCGGATGCGGGTGTCACCTTCCCCAAAGACCGACAGTTGATTGCCCCTGCGCAGGATCTGCACGCCCAATCGCTGTTCCAGATCGGCCAGATTGCGGTCATATTCACCGCATAAATCAATCAGCAGTCGATTATCAGGAAATTCCATCAATGTCTCGCCTGCATCAGACAGCGGCGGCATTGGGGCGCGGGCGGGATCAGATGGGGTGTTCAGCGGACGATTCCTTCTGCCTGTCTTATCTTCAACCCTGCCAAGAGTTGCACCTGCGTGCAAGTCCCCCGTGCGCAGGGTCATAAAACTGTCAAACTAAGTGGGTTTTCGAAAAATCCAGCCTACACCAATTCACCAGCCAGTGAATTTCGGCCAGATGAGATAATTTTCACCGCGCGGATATCGCCAACCGCAACCTGACCTTCGGCACCTGCAACATGCACCGCATGCAGATAATCGGATTTCCCTACCATCTGCCCGGGCAGACGGCCGGTTTTTTCAAACATCACATTCACGGTGCGCCCGACCATGTCATTTTGAATTTCGGCCTGCTGCTGCGACAGGAGTTCCTGAAGGCGATACAGGCGATCACTGGCCACATCCGGATCCACCTGCGCGCGTTCGGCGGCGGGGGTTCCGGGACGGGTCGAGTATTTAAAGCTGAACGCCTGTCCGTAACGCACCTTGCGGATCAGCGCCATTGTGTCCTCGAAATCGGCATCGGTTTCTTCGGGGAATCCCACGATGAAATCGCCCGAAATCAGAATATCAGGGCGCGCCGCACGAATGCGGTCGATCAGGTCCAGATAGCTTTGCGCGCTATGGCTGCGGTTCATCCGCTTCAGAATACGATCCGACCCCGATTGCACCGGCAGATGCAAATAGGGCATCAGTTTGGCGCAGCTGCCATGCGCCTCGATCAGGTCATCGGCCATGTCATTGGGGTGCGATGTAGTAAAGCGGATACGTTCCAGCCCGTCGATCTTGTCCAATTCCCAAATCAGCCCCGCAAGGGACATATCAGCCCCATTTGGGCCTGCACCGTGATAGGCATTTACGTTCTGCCCCAGCAGGGTGATTTCTCGCACCCCGCGGTCGACCAATTCGCGCGCCTCTTGCAAAATGCGGGTGGCGGGGCGGCTGACCTCGGCCCCGCGAGTATAGGGCACCACACAAAAGGCGCAGAATTTATCGCAGCCCTCTTGCACGGTCAAAAAGGCCGCTGGGGCGCGGCGGGCCTTTGGCCGCGCATCCATATGATCAAATTTATCTTCGGCAGGGAAATCCGTATCCAGCGCCTTTTGCCCTGCGCGGGTGGCGGCCTCAAGCTGGGGCAGCCGGTGATAGCTTTGTGGCCCCACCACCAGATCAACCAGCGGCTGGCGGCGCATGATCTCTTCGCCCTCGGCCTGGGCCACACAGCCCGCGACACCGATTTTTAGGTCGGGATTGGCGTCTTTCAGCGGCTTTAGCTTGCCCAGTTCAGAATACACCTTTTCGGCCGCCTTTTCGCGAATGTGGCAGGTGTTCAGCAGGATCATATCCGCATCGGCTGGATTTTCGGTCGCGATATAGCCTTGCCCACCCAAAACCTCGCCCATGCGTTCACTGTCATAGACATTCATCTGACAGCCATAGGTTTTGACATATAACTTGCGGGGCTTTTCCATGGGTCGCGATCCTTTGCGGCGCTCTGCGCATCTTCTGGGCGCAGCCCATAGCGCAAAATGCCCCACCGATGCAACGGCCCCTTGCCAATCTGGCACCCATCGATCAAGTTTTCATTGGAACATGCAAAGGACCCCACACGTGAAACTGCCCCATGCGATCAAACGCGCGCCATCCCCGCTGGCGGTTCTGATCGATCCCGATGGGATCGGCGCGGCAGGCAGCGCACAGCATTTGCAGGGTCTGGGGTTTGGTCATATTCTGCATCTGGCGCATCCAGCAGCACCGGATTTGAACCTGCCCCACGTCACCCGCCTGCCCTTTTTGGCGCAGACCCGCCAGGATTTGGCCCGCGCCTTGGGGCAGGTATTTCATCGCGCCGCGGGCAAATGGGTCTATTGGGGATTTGCCGGCGAAGCCCTGCATTTCCCCCATGATGACAGCCGAAAAATCCAAGATTACCTGGCATTTCTGGACGAAGAGGCGCACTCCGCAGCGCCCAGTTTGCTGATAGACCTCTATCCAAAACACCAAACAGATCCGCTGCTCGACACAGACAATTGCTGGTTTGACAGTGCCGGATATTATTGCGACCCCGCTGAAGGGTACAGGCGTGCCTGTTACGGCGGGCTGCGCCACCGCATGGGTCAGCATCTGCCGGCCGAAATGCAAATCCTGAACCGCCCGCGTCTGTTTCGCACAGGCCGGATTGATTGGGATGAAGATCTGGGCGCCCCGCCCCCTTACCGATCTGATGTGGATGTGCCGCCATCATGCTGCGTTCTGTCCTGGCGCGCAGCCATGGCGCTGCAAACCCTGCCCAGTGCAGCGCGCGAGGGTGTGCGGTTTCATTGGCCGCAAAGCCAAGCATGGCAGGGCAACTGGCGCGCCCTGCCACCGCTGGGCCTGATGCATTTGGGCAAATGGTTTTAACGGTGGACCACGCCAGAACTGGCGCGGTCCAATAGTTTATTCTGCCGCTTCAGAATAATCGCTCATCGGGGGGCAGGTGCAGATCAAATGCCGATCCCCATAGGCATTATCAACCCGACCCACAGGGGGCCAATATTTATCCACCCGAAAGGCACCGGGCGGAAAACAGCCCGCTTCGCGGCTGTAGGGACGATCCCAATCGCCCACCAGATCATCCACCGTATGCGGCGCATTCTTCAGCGGGTTGTTCTGCGCATCCATCTGCCCCGCCTCGATCGCGGCGATTTCGGCGCGAATGCCAAGCATGGCATCGCAGAACCGGTCAAGCTCGGCCTTGGTTTCGGATTCCGTGGGTTCGATCATTAAGGTGCCGGGGACGGGGAAGCTCATGGTGGGGGCGTGGAATCCGCAATCCATCAGCCGTTTGGCGATGTCATCCACAGAAACCCCCGCGCTGTCGGCAAAGGGCCGCGTATCCAAAATGCATTCATGCGCCACCCGTCCTTGCCCGCCACGATACAGCACATCATATGCGCCCTGCAGCCGTTTGGCGATGTAATTGGCGTTCAAAATCGCCACTTTGGTGGCCTGCGTCAGCCCCGACCCGCCCATCATCAGCACATAGGCCCAAGATATCGGCAGCAATGAGGGCGAGCCATAGGGCGCCGCCGACACCATCCCCTCGCCCCCATCACCGGCAGCGAAATGCCCCGGCAAATAGGGCGCCAGATGCGCCTTCACCCCAATCGGCCCCATGCCAGGGCCACCCCCGCCATGCGGAATGCAGAAGGTTTTATGCAGGTTCAAATCCTGTCATCCCGACCAGTAGTGACCAGAAATTCGATTATGGAGCCCCCTTTGAAAACTGACGTCAAGAGAATCAACCCAACCCGCGTGACCCTCACCATCACGGTTGACCAGGAAGGCTTCAAGCCTGCACTGGACAAGGCTTACGCGACCGTTGCCACCCAGGTGAACATTCCTGGTTTCCGCAAGGGCAAGGTTCCTGCTGCAGTTTTGGACCAGCGCGTGGGCAAGGATGCCATCATCGCTCAGGCCATCAACGACGGCCTGGACACCTTCTACCGCGATGCACTCGCCAGCGAAAAGTTGCGTCCGCTAGACACCCCTCAGGCTGACATTAAGAGTGCACCGGATGCCAAGGAGCCGACCCGCGAGCTAGTTGTTGAGCTCGAGGTTGAGGTCGAGCCAGAGTTTGAAATGCCGAACTACAAGGGCATTGCAGTGAAGGTTGACCCGATCAAGGTTGCCAAGCTTGATGTCGAGACCCGTTTGCTCCGCTTGAATGATTTGCTGCACTTCGCCTGACTGCAGGGTCCGTTTACTTCTCGTAAACCATTTTAACAGCTCCTGACTCATCAGTTCATCTCCATAATTCACACTGGATTCGATTTCTTCATTTTTATGATACGTGATAAAAATTGGACATGTCCTATGCTTCGGTTTATAG
>JALQTR010000227.1 GCA_023260835.1 Paracoccaceae bacterium | reverse complement strand
GCGCCTTCACCCCAATCGGCCCCATGCCAGGGCCACCCCCGCCATGCGGAATGCAGAAGGTTTTATGCAGGTTCAAATGGCTGACATCCCCGCCCAAATCGCCCGGGCGCGACAGGCCAACCATGGCGTTCATATTCGCCCCATCAATATAGACCTGCCCGCCGTGATCATGTACGATACGCGTCAGCTCGATCACGGTTTCTTCAAACACGCCATGGGTGGACGGATAGGTGATCATCGTCGCCGCCAGATGATCGGAATGCTGTTCTGCTTTGGCGCGGAAGTCATCCAAATCAATGTCGCCATTGGGCGCGGTTTTCACCGGCACCACATCCCATCCCACCATATGGGCGCTGGCGGGATTGGTGCCATGGGCGCTGGTCGGGATCAGGCAGATATTGCGATGCCCCTGCCCCTGCGCCCGCTGATAGGCCGCGATGGTCAGCAATCCCGCATATTCGCCCTGCGCACCAGAATTGGGCTGCATGGAAATGGCGTCATACCCTGTGACAGAACACAGCTTATCCGACAGATCATCAATCATCTGTTTATACCCCAGTGCCTGATCAGCGGGACAAAACGGGTGCAGCATGGAAAATTCACGCCAACTGACAGGCATCATTTCCACAGCCGCGTTCAGCTTCATCGTGCAAGATCCCAGCGGGATCATCGCCCGATCCAGCGCCAAATCCCGATCTGCCAGCCGCCGCATATACCGCATCATTTCCGTTTCCGCGCGGTTCATATGAAACACATCATGCTGCAAAAAATCCGTCTGCCGGTGCAGGTTTTCCGGCACGCGATATTCGGGGGCGAAGTTGTCATCCTTGCGGGTGATGCCAAAGGCGCGCCAGACGGCCTCGATACTGTCTGGCCGTGTGGCTTCGTCCAAGGTGATGCCGACGCGGCGCTCGCCCACGGCGCGCAGGTTGATCCCCTCATCCACGGCGGATTTCATCACGGCGGCTTGCAGATTGCCAACATCCACGGTGATCGTGTCGAAAAAGGATTTGGGATCGACCTTGAACCCAGCCTCTTCCAAACCACGCGCCAGACGCACGGTTTTACGATGCACCCGCTGCGCAATCGCGCGCAGACCTTCGGGGCCGTGAAACACCGCGTAAAACCCGGCCATCACCGCCAGCAGCGCCTGTGCGGTGCAAACATTCGATGTGGCCTTTTCGCGGCGAATATGCTGTTCGCGCGTTTGCAGCGCCAGCCGGTAGGCGCGATTGCCATGCGCATCCACGCTGATCCCCACAATCCGACCGGGCATTTGCCGTTTATACGCATCGCGCGTCGCCATATAGGCCGCATGCGGGCCACCGTATCCCATTGGAATGCCGAACCGCTGCGTTGACCCAACGGCGATATCCGCACCCATGGCCCCCGGTTCTTTAAGCAGCGTCAGCGCCAAAGGATCCGCGGCCATCACCGCGATTGCGCCAGCATCATGCAGCGCGGCAATCGGCGCGGTGAAATCATACACGTGACCATAGGTACCGGGATATTGGAAAATCGCCCCAAACACCGCGCTTGGGTCCAGTTTATCCACGCTGTCGATGATTAATTCGATCCCCAAAGGCGCGGCGCGGGTCTGCATCACCGCAATATTCTGCGGGTGACAATCGCGATCCACAAAAAAGGCTTTGGCTTTTGATTTTGCCACGCGGCCCGCCATGGTCATCGCCTCGGCGCAGGCGGTGGCTTCGTCCAGAAGCGAGGCATTCGCGACCTCAAGCCCTGTCAAATCACACACCATTGTTTGGTAATTCAACAGCGCCTCAAGCCGGCCTTGGCTGATTTCCGGCTGATAAGGGGTATAGGCGGTGTACCACGCGGGATTTTCCAAAATATTACGCTGAATGGCAGGGGGCGTCACCGTGCCGTGATACCCCATCCCAATCAGGCTGACCAAAACCTTATTTTTGGACGCCACCTTGCGCATGAAATGCAAAAGCTCGCGTTCGGATTTTGGTTTGCCGAACTCAAGCGGGGCCTTTTGACGAATGGAGCTGGGCACCGTTTGATCGATCAAATCGTCCAAATCACGCGCCCCCACCACATCCAGCATCTGCGCCATTTCCTTGGGCGAGGGGCCAATGTGACGGCGATTGGCAAAATCATACGGCAAATAATCAGTCGGAGCGAAGGGCATGGGAACACCTTTATTTTAGAAAAACAAGAACGCAGGCGGGGTTGGGATGGCCCCAGCGGGGCCAAACACCCTAGATCAGTCGACAATCGTCCGATAGGCGGCTTCGTCCATATACTCGTCCATCTGGCTGGGGTCCGATGGTTTGATCTTAAAGAACCAGGCCGCGCCCATTGGGTCTTCGTTGACCTGTGATGGGGTGTCGGCCAATGCCTCATTCACTTCGACGATCTCGCCATCCAGCGGGGCCAAGATGTCACTTGCGGCTTTCACGCTTTCGATCACCACAGCATCATCGCCCTTGGCAACGGCGCGTCCGACGTCGGGCAGCTCAACAAAGACAACATCGCCCAGCTGATCCGATGCATGCTGCGTGATGCCGACAACAACCAGATCACCTTCGCTGCGCAGCCATTCATGGTCTTGAGTATATTTCATTGGGGTCTCCTTTTCTCGGTTAACGTTTGAAATTCGCAGGAACAAAGGGCAGCTTGGCCACCGTTACGGGCAGGCGTTTGCCGCGCAATTCGGCGTAAAGACCCTGCCCCGGAACGGCCAAAGCGGCCGGAACATATCCCATGGCCACGGGCGCACCCAATGTGGGGCCAAAGCCACCTGATGTGATCTGCCCGATGGGGTCTGCGGCCGTTTCGCTGTCAAACAGCGGCGTGCCTTCGCGCATTGGCGCGCGGGTTTGCGGCAGCAAACCAACACGCAGCCGCGCGGGGCCATTGGCATAGTCGGCAAACACAGTATCCGCACCCGGAAGGCCACCCGCCCGCGCGCCGCCGGGTTTGCGCGCCTTTTGCATCGCCCACCCCAGTGCGGCCTGCAGCGGCGTTGTGCCCGTATCGATATCGTGTCCATAAAGGCACAGCCCTGCCTCTAGCCGCAGGCTGTCGCGGGCGCCCAATCCAATTGGGGCCACTGTGTCATCCGCCAAAAGCGTTTTGGCCAAATCAATCGCCGCTGCCGCGGGCACAGAAATTTCAAACCCGTCCTCGCCCGTATACCCAGACCGAGACACCCAACATTCTGCGCCGCCCAGCGGCACATCCAACACATCCATAAACCGCATATCGGCGACATCAGGGTGATGCTGCGCCAAAACCGCCTGAGCCGCGGGGCCCTGCAGCGCCAAAAGGGCGCGATTGGTGATATCTTTGACGTGAATGCCCTGCCCTTCAAGCCCCGCGCGCAGATGCGCCAAATCGGCGGTTTTACAGGCGGCGTTGATCACCATGAAAATATGATCGCCGCGATTGGCAAACATCAGATCGTCCAAAATGCCACCCTCAGGATTGGTGAAAAACCCATATCGCTGGCGGCCCTCGGCCAGGCCCAGCACATCCTGCGGGATCAGTGTTTCCAGCGCCTGTGCCACATGGGCATAATCGCGCCCGCGCAGAACCACCTGCCCCATATGGCTGACATCAAACAAACCGGCCTGCGTGCGGGTATGCTGGTGTTCACCCATCACCCCCATCGGGTATTGCACTGGCATTTCATACCCTGCGAATGGCACCATTTTGGCGCCCAAAGACAGGTGCAGGTCATAAAGCGGGGTTGTTTGCAGCGCGTTTTGCGCGGTATCGGCAGCATCATGCGGCATTCTTCGGCATCCTTTCCATGGCATGCCGATCATCGGCACACGCGGCTGGCGCAAATATGCGCCCAAGATGCCCCACTGTCCTTTTGCCTGAGATCGTTATCCCTTCGGCGGGCGAAATGCCTCTCTCCAGTGTTTAATTAACGCGCGGGTCCTTTTGCCTGAGAGTTTCCGGGGCAGTTGCTCCTTC
>JALQTR010000222.1 GCA_023260835.1 Paracoccaceae bacterium | reverse complement strand
TTGTTGTGAAGCGGGCAATGCGACTGGCAATAGGGCACACCGCATTGGCTGCAACGGCTGGCCTGTTCCTTGGCCTTGGCGTCAGCAAATTGCGCATAGATTTCGGCGAAATCCTCTTTGCGCGCATCGGCGCCGCGTTTTTCAGGCATCGCGCGGTCGATCGACACGAATTTCAGCATAGGTTGTTTGGCCATAACATCGAATCCCGTTCTAAAGCGTAGAGCTTGCCTGTAACAAAGGCTGAAACGAAATAAAAGTCAGCAATGCTGACATAAATGTTATTATTTTGGCTGGACGGGTCTGATGTAGATGAAATCGACTAGAAATTAGACATCAAACCGGACCTATATCGCGCCTAACCCCGTTCCAGCTTCAGCCGCAACTCGCGCAGGACCGGCAATGCCTGGCGCAATTTGCTGGCCCCCAGATCACCCATCAATTCCCCAATTAACGGTGTGATTGACGCCAGTGCCGCATTACGCGCCTGCAATCCAGATGGGCTGATCGATACCAATTTGCGGCGCGCGTCATCCCAATCAGGGCGAATATGGATATGCCCAGCAATTTCCAATTTACTGAGCGTATTCGTCATCGCCCCGCGCGTCACATGAAACGCTTGCGCCAATTGCGCAGGGGTGCGTTCATCCGATTTATGCGCCAAATAATTCAACACGGAAAAATGCGATATCTCCATCCCCCGTGGCAAGGCGCGGCCAATGCGCGCGCGCAGCAGCTGATCGGCGGTTAAAATCTCGCTCAGCAAGGTGGCGGACAGGGCTTGGACATCATCGGTCATTCAGGGACTTTCATAAAATCGCGGTCGTGGCGCAGGCTGGGCACCTGCGAGCGGGCCATTTGAACCTGCGCCATATCCAAATCGGCGTAAAGGATGCAAGGGTCAGTTCCCGCTTCGGCCAGGACCTCGCCCCATGGTGCCACGATCAAACTGTGCCCATAGGTGCGCCGCGATGTGCCGCTGCGCGCAGCATGCGTGCCGCATTGTGCCGGCGCCAAAATATAGGCGCCCGTTTCAATCGCCCGCGCGCGCAGTAAAACATGCCAATGCGCCGCCCCCGTGGCGGGGGAAAAGGCCGCAGGCACCGTAATCACCTGCGCCCCAGATTGGGCCAGATGGCGGTAAAGATACGGGAAACGCAGATCATAACAGATGGTCATCCCCAACCCGCCAAATGGCATCTGCGCCAAAACGGCGCGATCCCCGGGGTGAAATGCGGCCGATTCGCGATAGGATTGATCGCCCTGAAGATCAACATCAAACATATGGATTTTATCATATTGCGCGGCGATGCCGCCATCCGGTGCGACCAGAAATGACCGGTTCACAAATGGCACATCCGCCGTTTCTGCCTTCAGGGCCAAGGATCCGATCAGCAGCCAAACCCCATGTGCCTGCGCGGCGGCGCGCAGCCCCGCCAAGGTTATGTCCTGATCCTGCGGATGCAGAACATCCAGCTGATGCGCGCGGTTGGTGGAAATGCAATTTGTCACCTCGGGCGTCAGGATGAATTCGGCCCCTGCCGCCGCGGCCTGCGCGATCATCCCCAGCACCATATCCAAATTGGCCGCTGGGTCATCACTGCTGCTGATTTGGATCAGGGCCGTTTTCATGTTCCGGCCAGCAACGGGTCCAGTTTGCCCATGCGGTCCAAATCCATCAGATCATCGCATCCGCCCACATGGGTGTCCCCAATGAAAATCTGCGGCACAGTGCGGCGGCCATTGGCGCGCGCAATCATTTCGTCCTTGCGGTTCGGATCGCGCAGAACGTCCACTTCGGTAAAGGACACGCCCTTGGCGTTCAGCAGGCGTTTGGCCGCGTGGCAAAAGCCGCATAAGGGCGAGGTATAGATCAAAACAGGCTGCATAAGGCCCCCTTTTCAGGTTAACATATCGCTTTTGCTGCATTTATAGCGGCTTTGCAACACGTGCCAAGGTCAGGATTGTCACATCCTGCGCCCCCATCATGCGCAATGCGGTGGTTGCCGCGGTGCAGGTGGCACCTGTGGTCATCACATCATCCACCACAATGACATGCTTGGGCGCAAGGCGCGTGCATTGAATGCTGCCCTGTTGCGCGGCGATACGCTGGGCGCGACTAAAATGCTCCATCATGCGGGTGCAACGCAGGCGGCGCAGCAGAGTATGCATCACAGGCAGGCCCGTCTGCGCCGCGATCACATCGGCCAAAAGCCCCGCCTGATTATACCGGCGCGACAGGGCGCGCATCCAATGTAATGGAACGGGGGCAATCACCGCGCCTTGCGGCACATCCCCCAGCGCCCGGGCCATCATCATGCCCAAGGGATGCGCCAAATCCGTGCGATCGGCATGTTTCAACGCCAAAATCAGGCTGCGCGCTGTGCCGCGATACTGGCAGGCGGCAAATCCACGATCCCATGGGGGCGGCGCATGCAGGCAGTCATCACAGGATATGATCTGCCCGTCTGGTGACAATCCCGCCATGGGCTGCGCGCATAACCCACAGCGCGCACCACGCAGTAAATGCAGCTGAGCATAACAGGCCCCGCACAGCCCCCCCTGCCCCATAACCGCCTCGCCGCAGGCGTGGCATTGACCCGAATACAGAAAATCCAATCCTGTTTGCAGACCCTCTTGGATCAGAGTAAAGGAACGCATATGACGCATGATTTGATTGACCGTTCTGCCCTGTGCCGACTGCGCGCAAGACACCAGACCGAAGACGGTCTGTTCTTGCACCATGAAGCCATTGCCGAAATCCATGATCGCCTGTCATCGGTTAAAAAATCGTTCGCAGATGTGACAATTATCACCCCTTTTGCAGGTCCGTGGCGGGCGGCATTCCCCATGGCGCAGGTGATTGCGGATGATGATACATTGGCGCTGAAGGACCGCAGCTGTGATTTGATCATTCACGCCATGGCGCTGCATCAACACAATGACCCCGTGGGGCAAGTGATCCAATGCGCCCGCGCGCTGCGCCCTGACGGGCTGTTCATGGCGATCTTTTTGGGCGGCGAGACCCTGACCGAATTGCGCAGCACTTTGGGACAGGCGGAAATTGCCCAAACGGGCGGTCTGTCGCCGCGGGTGTTGCCAATGGCGCAGCTGCGCGACAGCGGCGCCTTGCTGCAACGCGCAGGGTTGGCCCTGCCGGTGGCGGACAGTTTTACCCTGACGCTGACCCACAGCGACATCTTTACCTTGATGCGCGATCTGCGCGCCATGGGCGAAGGCAATGCCCAATGCGCGCGGCTGCGCCGCCCCACACGGCGGGGCGTGTTTGCCCAAGCCGGCGCGCTTTATGCGCAGCATTTTGGCGATGATACAGGGCGCATTCGAACCACCATCGAATTTCACTTCCTCACCGGTTGGACCCCAGACCCAAGCCAGCCGCAACCCCTGCGCCCCGGATCCGCCACAGCGCGGCTAGCCGATGCCCTGCGCACCACCGAGGGCAAATTGTAGCACCCACCCCCCCCTGCTTTTCACATTGACCTTGGCGCCGAACTGCCTATCTGAAAGGGGATTTGAATTTTGCAGCACATAAGGTAATTTGACCCATGACCGATATGCCAAACGCCATCTGCCCCGCCCATGCGCCAAAAGACCACCCAAAGGTGCCCCCGATGAAAATCGGGGTGCTGCTGGCCAATCTGGGTACCCCCGACAATTACGATTACTGGTCGATGCGGCGGTATTTGAATGAATTTCTGTCCGACCGCCGGGTGATTGATTACGCGCCATGGAAATGGCAGCCGCTGCTGCAATTGATTATCCTGACCAGCCGCCCCTTCCGCTCTGGTGCGGCCTATAAATCCATTTGGAACCATGATGCCGGCGAAAGCCCGCTGATGACCATCACAAAGGACCAAACCCGCGCCATCGCGGATAAAATGCAGGCGCAATATGGCGGCGAGGTGATGGTGGATTTCTGTATGCGTTACGGCAACCCATCCACCCAATCCAAGGTCGACGCCATGGTTAAAGCAGGCTGTCAGAAAATCCTGTTTTTCCCACTTTATCCGCATTACGCCGGCGCCACCAGCGCCACCGCGAATGACCAGCTTTTCCGCGCGCTGATGAAACAAACATGGCAGCCATCGGTGCGCACGGTGCCACCCTATTTTGAACATCCCGCCTATATCGAGGCGCTGGCCCAATCGGTGGAAAAGGCCTATGCCGCTGCTGAAACTCGGCCAGAGCTGCTGATTTGTTCCTACCACGGTGTGCCAAAGCGGTATTTGATGCAGGGCGATCCCTATCATTGCCAATGCCAAAAAACCACGCGCCTGCTGAAGGAACGGCTGGGCTGGGCTGATACCGATATTCGCACCACATTTCAGTCGCGCTTTGGCCCAGAAGAGTGGCTGAAACCCTATACCGTGGAAGAGGTCGCCCGCGTCGCCCGCGAGGACGGCAAAAAACACATCGCCGTCATCGCCCCCGCCTTCTCTGCCGATTGCATCGAGACGCTGGAAGAGATTAACGAAGAAATCTGTGAAAGCTTTGAACATGCCGGGGGTGAGCATTTCACCTATATCCCCTGCCTGAACGATGATCCGGCGCATATCGATGCGCTGTGCGCGGTGATATCAGAAAACCTGTCGGGCTGGATTGATCCGGCCCAAAACGGCTAACCACCCATGGGCCGGTTCATCTGGCACCCAAAGGCGCGCCTTTGGACAGATGCCGGCCCGCGGGCTTTGCCGGATGATCCCATCTGCGACGGGCGGATCCCACCCGCGCCGGCCGAACACGCCATTGCCGCGGTGTTCGCGGCGGCAAAAACCGGCCAGCCATTTTGTATAACAGACAGCGATGCACCCTTGCCTGCAGCTGGGTTGGATCTGTTTTTTTGCCAAACCGGCGGCAGCACAGGGGCGCCCAAGCGCATTGCGCGATCCATGGACAGCTGGATTGCCAGCTTCACCCATAACGCGGCGCTGTTTGAATTGGGGCCTGCGGATCATTACGCCTGTTTGGGGCCGCTGAACCATTCGCTGAACCTCTATGCCGCAACCGAAGCGGGGCATTTGGGGGCGGATTTATCGCTGCTGCAGGACCATCGGCCCGATGCGCAGCTGGATGCGATGGCCGCGCGTGGCGCCACCGTGATCTACGCCACCCCCACCAATTTGCATATGCTGGCCAGCGCCGCGCGGCGGCTGGGGCAGACCCTGCCCGCAGTGCGGTATCTGTTTGTGGGCGGGGCGGATTTGCCGCATTCCACCGCGCAGCTGCTGACGCAGATGGCCCCCCATGCTGCACTTCGCGTGTTTTATGGGGCCGCGGAAACCAGCTTTATCACAATGGCGGGGGCCGACACCCCCGCGGGGTCGGTGGGCCGGCCCTATGGGGGCGTGCGGCTGGAGCTGCGCGATGCACAAGGCGCCCTGTGTGCAGCGGGGCAAGAAGGGGCAATTTGGGTGCAATCCCCCTATGCGTTTGACCACTATGCCAGCGGGCATAACCCACATTTCATCCGTGATGGCGATTGGATCAGCTTGGGGGAACGCGGCGTATTGGATGATCGCGGCCAGCTATTCTTACGCGGACGGGCGGAACGGATGTTCCAAATCGCCGGCGAGAATGTCTATCCCGAAACGATCGAAGCATTTTTGCTGGCCGTGCCGGGCATCACCCATGCGGCGGTCCTGCCCCGCCCAGATGCCACCCGCGGGGCCGTGGCCGTGGCAGCCATTAAAACCGGACCCGATGGGGATGCGTTGGATCAAGACGTCCTGCTGTCCCAATTGCGCAGCGGGTTCGGTCCGATGATTGCTCCGCGCGCGCTGTATGTGTTAACCGACTGGCCGCAACTGCCCAGCGGAAAAACAGATTACAGCGCATTGGATGGGATGCTGCCCAAATGACGCGGCCGGTTTACATATGGGCCGCCAAACGCAGCATCATCGCCCCACAAGGCGGCGCCTTGGCGGGGCTTTGCCTGCACGATCTGGCCGCGCCCGTGGTGCAAGACGCCCTGTCCGCCGCTGGCATCGGCCCTGAGGATGTGGATGAGGTGATTGCCGCCAATGCCTTGGGTGCAGGCGGCAACCCCGCGCGGCTGATCGCGCTGGCGGCAGGTCTGCCGCGCCACGTGGCGGGGCTGACGCTGGATCGGCAATGCGCGGGCGGGTTGGACGCGCTGCTGCTGGCGCAGGCGATGATTGCATCAGGCCAGGCGGAATGCGTGGTGGCCGGCGGGGTGGAAAGCCATTCCACCCGCCCCTTTCGCGCTTGGCAACGGGATGGGGCGCTGATCCCCTACACCCAGCCGCCCTTTGCGCCCGATCCCAAGGACGACCCAGACATGGCGCAGGCGGCGGATTTGGTCGCGCGCGAAGGGGGTATCACGCGTGCCATGCAGGACGCTTTTGCCGTTCAAAGCCATGCACAGGCCCGCGCCGCACGGGCAGATTTACAGGTCGAAATCACCCAGCACCCAGCCCTGCCCCCCGATCAAAGCGACAGTTTCACCCGCAATCTGCGCCCACAAACCTGCGCCAGGGCCAAGATGATCACCGGCGATGTCACCCATGCCAACAGCGCCGTTGCCGCCGATGGTGCGGCGTTTTTGGTGGTGTCATCACAGCGCCCGCCCCATGGCGGTGCGCTGCTGCTGGGTGGCGCCACAGTCGGCAGCGACCCCGCCCGCCCCGCCATGGCCCCCGTGGCGGCGGTGCAAAAGGCCCAAAACCGTCTGGGCATCCCATCGGGCAGCATCGCGCAAGTCGAACTGATGGAGGCCTACGCCGCCCAAGCCTTGGCCAATCTACAGGCGTTGGAATTGGATCAGGCGCGCATCAACCCCAAAGGCGGCGCCTTGGCGCGTGGGCATCCGATCGGTGCATCGGGCGCCGTTTTGGCGGTGCGTTTATTCAATGATTTATGCGGCACAGATGAAACAGGTCTGGCCGCGATTGCCGCAGCAGGGGGGCTGGGCTGCGCTGCCATTATGCAAGGGTTAGGACCCATTCGCGGCTGATATACCGGTGACCAAAACCCACCACAGCTTGCCCGATTTTTCCTGATGCCACGCAAAACCCAGCCTGTCCGCGCGTTTGTCCAACAAAATACCGCGCGTTGCATCATCATCAACCCAGGCGGTCAGGGTTTGCAATTCGGTTTCGAACGTTTCAGACAGCGTTTCGCCCAAAAAGGCCCCATCAAACCCCGCGCGGCGCACCCGGTCCAACGGCGATGATCCGTCCGATCCAAAATGCCATGGCCGGTTTTGCACAGACATATCCAGCGCATGGGTCGCCGCGGCCGCCGTCAAATAAGGATCCAGCTGCACCGCATCCGCCCCTGCCGCTGCGCGCAGCGCATTGAGCGCCTCAAGCACGCGATAGGGGATCTGCGCCTTTTGCGCCGATGAAATGCGGTAAAGTTGCGGCAATGGTTTGCCATCACTGCCCAAACGCGGCTCTTGCGCACAGGCGGTCAGAAGAACAAACCCCATCAGGGCGACGAACAAAGCACGCATTTTCACAACTTTCCGACTATCCAACTTTGGCAACCCATACCCAATCCCGCTTCAGGTCGCAAATGTAAAGATTGGGGGATTATCCGCGCAAGCGGCGGAAGGCCTCGGACGCGCCCCATCCGGCCAGCACGGCCAACGCAAGTGACAACAAGGCGTAAATCAATGGCTGCTGGCGTGACAGGTTGAACACCCACCGCTCTAGCCCCACTTTGCGCACATCAATCTGGCGTTCGTAATCGGCCACCACCTGCCCGCCGCGGGTCAGGAAAATCCGCACCATGTAATCGCCCTCGGTCAAATCCGCGGGCAATGATACAGTGGTGCGAAACAGGGTTTGTCGGGTAAATTCAACCGCGCCCTCATTCAGGCTGTAAAGCCCATTGGCACCGCGCACGCGGATCAGCGCCTCGGAAAAGCTTTGACTGTCTTGCACCGTCATCGGCGCACCAACGGACCGAATGGCCCGAGGGATGGATATTTTATTGCGAACATCTTCGGTGTCGGTGATCACCTGATCCCAAGGGGCTGTGGTTGCAATGGCATAAAAGGATGGGGCGGCATCCACATCAACATAATCGGTGTTCATCCAGATACCAAACTGGCGCGCCTTGCGCCGCACAGTGACCGGCTGGTTTGGGCCCGCCACGGTGATGATCACCTGCATCGGGTCCTGCGGTTTTGGCGCCTCACGCTCGATGGCGCCGAAGATTAAAATGCTCGAGCCGTGAAAATCTGTGGTGATGTTGATGCTGTCTTCGCTCAGGCCCAAAACCACTTCTTCAGCGCGAAGGCCGATGGGCAGCATCAACAAAAGAGCCAGAAGAACGCGCATCATCAGATCCCCCGATGCACGCTCAGCGCGTAAATTTCAGATGGTTCCAGAACCAGCTCCAGCGCCAGTTTGGCGCAGACCAGAAGCACCAACAGCGCCAGCAAGACCCGCAGCTGTTCCGCCTTCAGCTTGGCGCCGATTTGCGTGCCAAATTGCGCGCCGATCACCCCGCCGATCAGCAGCAGCAGCGCCAACGCGATATCCACAGTGTAATTCGTCACCGCGTGTAAAATCGTGGTAAAGGCGGTGACAAAAATGATCTGAAACAGCGATGTGCCAATCACCACCTTGGTCGGCATGTGCAGAATATAAATCATCGCCGGAACCATGATAAAGCCGCCGCCCACACCCATCACAGCGGCCAAAAGCCCCACCAAAAGCCCCACCAACAGGGGTGGAATGACAGAAATATAAAGGCCCGAAGTGCGAAACCGCATCTTAAAGGGCATGGTGTGCACCCAATCGCGGTACCGTTTGCGCGTGGGGCCGGTGTTGCCCTGTTGCACCCGGCGCAGCGCGCGGATGCTTTCCACAAACATCAGCCCGCCGATAAGGCCCAAAAACACCACATAACACAGGCGCACCAACAGATCGACCTGACCCAATTCTTTCAGCCAGTTAAAGATAAACACCCCAACGCCCGCACCCAAAAGCCCGCCAATCAGCAGCACAACCCCCATCGGGATGTCCACCGTTTTACGCCGCAAATGCGCCAATAGCGCCGAAAAAGATGATGCCACAATCTGATTGGCCGATGTGGCCACCGCCACCGCGGGCGGAATACCGACAAAAAACAAAAGCGGCGTGATCAAAAACCCGCCGCCCACACCGAACATGCCGGACAATATCCCTACCAGCCCCCCAATCCCAAGGAGCAAAAAGATGTTAATCGAGACTTCGGCGACGGGTAAATAAAGTTGCATATCAATGCATAGACCGCCCCCATCGCCTTTTTCAAGACATTGGGGGCCAGTTTTTACACTCAGGCCTTATTAAGGGTGGCAAACTGGAATTATCCCGCGCTGTTCCAACGATCCAGGATATAGGCGCTGGTCATCAAATCCAAATGCGCCCCACCGCCGTTTTTAAAGATGGTGATATCATCGTCGCTGCGGCGGGTCATATTTGCCAGATCGTAATAATCGGCCAGAACATCTGCGCGGGTGATGGTGCCTTCGGCCAGCGGGATTTTCAGCTCGCCGATGTGATCCAATGTGGTGGCATAACTGTCGACAAACAGCCGCCCGCGTGTCAGCGCGGCATCATCCAATTCGCGCATATCAGGGCGGTAGGCGCCGATGGCATCAATATGCTGCCCCGGGCGCAACCATTCACCGCGCAATACAGGGTTGGTCGACATGGTGGCACAGCAAATAATATCCGCGCGGCCCACCGCATCAGGCAAATCGCGTTCCACCTGCAACCCCGGGCAAAGCGTGGCCAAGTCATCCGCTTTGCTGCCTGTGCGGTTCCAAACCGCGATCTGCGCATCAGGAAACATCGCACCATAGGCCTGATACAGCGAATGCCCAACCGTTCCAGCCCCCACGATCAAAATGCGCTGACTATCTGCACGCGCCAATCGTTTGGCGGCAAAAACACTGTCACCCGCCGTCTTCCATTTGGTGACCAAATGAAAATCAATAATCGCGCTTAGGGCGCCTGTTTGATCGTCAAACAGGCTCAGCCCGCCATTGACCATTGGGTGGCCCTGCGCCGGATTGCCCGGAAACACCGTGGCCGATTTCACCGCCAGCCCCAGCCCATCAATCCACGCCGCGCGGTTCAACAGCGTATCCTGACCGCGATACAAAAAACTGTCGGTGATTTCAGCGCGCGGCAACAGATGCCCGCGTTCAAAGGCCGCGCCCAATTCTGCCCAATCCAGCAGCTGATCGCCGCGATCAAAATCAATAATCTGTGCCTGCATAATACCCCCCAGTTTTCAAGCGAACCATAGGGGATAACGAAAGGGGATAACAGGCCCCTTTGCAAAGCAATCTGTTTTGGCGTATGTGCGGGGTCGTTGCATATCGCGCCTGGCGCGAATCAACACCCCTCCACGGGCCTTGCTGGACGACATCCCGGCCTGCGCCATAATTTGACCCTAACCATGAAGGAGATCCCGATGTCGATTACTGCAGCTGAAAAACAGCGTGTCATCAAAGAATTCGCAACCAAAGAAGGCGACACCGGTTCGCCAGAAGTTCAGGTTGCTGTTCTGACGTCGCGCATCACCACGCTGACCGAGCACTTCAAAACCCACAAAAAAGACAACCACGGCCGCCGCGGCCTGCTGATGATGGTGGCCCAGCGCCGTAAGCTGCTGGACTATCT
>JALQTR010000217.1 GCA_023260835.1 Paracoccaceae bacterium | reverse complement strand
GCCTGAATGCCGATGAATTTCGCACTGGGGAGCGTCGTTTGGGGTTTGGGCCGGTGGCCTGTGATCTGAACCTGTCTGAAACGGGTGATTTGATTGAAGCCGCCGCCAATCTTTTTTCGGCGCTGCATGCGCTTGATGATGGCACGGATGGCGTAATTGCTGTATCCCCTATTCCAAATGATGGTCTGGGTGTGGCCATAAATGACCGATTACAGCGCGCGGCCGCGCCACGTTAATGCCAGGAAAGGGTCGCCATGACATCGCAATCCAAAGCCATGTTTGTGCATTTTTTAACCGCCACAGGTGCGGTTTTGGCCATGTTGGCCATGCTGGCCGCCGCGGATGGCGCATGGAGCATGATGTTTTTGTGGCTGGTCATCGCCTTTGCCGTGGATGGGGTGGACGGCCCATTGGCGCGTAAATATCAGGTCAAAACCAATGCCCCGCGATTTGATGGGGTGCTGCTGGATTTGATCATTGATTACCTGACCTATGTCTTCATTCCCGCCTTTGCCCTGTTTAAATCAGGGCTGCTGCCGGGGTGGACGGGGTGGGTGGTGATTATTGTGATCACCTATGCCTCGGCGCTGTATTTCTGTGATGGAAATATGAAAACCAAGGATAACAGCTTCCACGGCTTTCCCGGCTGCTGGAATATGCTTGCGATTGTTTTGTTCGCCCTGCATCCAAATTTTTGGATTATATTAACCTTGGTTGTCGGGCTGGCTATTGCAATGTTTTTACCGCTGAAATTTATCCACCCCGTCCGGACAGAGCGTTGGCGCACCGTTTCATTGCCAACGGCATTTGCTTGGGTGTTCTTTGCAGGTTGGGCCGCTTGGGTTGATTTTCATCCGCAAAGCTGGGCGCATTGGGGGCTGGTTGTCACATCCTGTTATTTGCTGCTGGCCGGCATTGCACAACAGATGATCCCTGCGCGCAGATCGTGATGCGCGCGCGCCATAATGGCCCGCGCGCAGTTGATGTCTAGCTGGACAGCCGAGTGATTTCTTCCTTCAAGCGCAGCTTTTCTTTCTTCATGCGCTTTATTTCAACATCCGATGCCCCCGGTGCACGCATGGCCGCTTCGACCGCTTGTTCAAGGTCGGCATGTTTGCGCTTCAATTCATGGATGTGTGATGTCAAGCTCATGATACTCTCCTTTTTGCTTTGTAACAGATTTATTGCAGCACAGTTTTTTTTACTTGTCACGCTGCAGGTGCAAAAAGGTGGCGGAAATTTGCTTAAAATAAGTTTGATTTGGGATGAGCGTTTATTTTTTCGGCCATTCCAATCCTGCCCCATGGCGCAGGGCGTTTTCGATTTGGTCCGTGTAATCGGGGCGATCGGCCTCATGCGTCAGGGTTTTGTGCAATATAAGCGGCGCGTGCAGAATAAATGCTGCGCGCCCGTCTTTGCGTGCGCGCAGCAGAATTAATTGTGCAGACCGACCTGTGCGGGGGATAAGCGGCCACAGTTCAATGGATCCAAACCGCGCCTGCTGAACGGCGCCCAGCAAATCTGGCAGGCGATCGGCGCGCTGTATGAATGTGGCATGGCCCTTGGGCCGCAGCCGCCTGAATGCGGTTTGCGCCCAGTCCAGCAAGGGGGTTTGGCCGCTCAGTGCCTCGGCGCGGCCGGGGTCGCGTGCCTGTGTGCCATCTGTGGCATGGTAATAGGGGGGGTTGGCGAACACATGGTCAAAACTGCGCGCCTTCAGGTCGGCGGGCAGATCGCGCAAATCTGCGCAGATGATTCGTCCTTTGGTGGTGTTGCGTAAAAAATTTTGGGCGGCCATTTCGGCGTAATCTGTTTGCAGCTCGATCCCAGTGTAATCTATGTTTGATACACGGTGGGTAAGGCACAGGCCCGCCGCCCCGACACCGCAGCCCAGTTCAAGCACCGTTTGGCTCGGTGATGCGGTCACGGCTGCGGCCAGTAAAACAGCATCGATGCCAGATCGAAACCCATTGCGTGGCTGCTCAATTTCGAGCGCGCCGCCCAAAAATGCATCAATCGTGGTGTTAACCGTCATAGGGTTCAAGTCCCAAATCGGAAATCAGCCGTCGGGCGGCAGCCGCATTATCAGATGATACCATAATGCGACGGGGAAAAAGCGATATACCCCCTTCCAGTGCGCTGATATGGGTGTCTATCACAAATGGATTGAACCCTTCGGCACGCAAATACGTTTGTGCAAAGGAAATATTTGTCATATTAACATCACGGTAAACTTCTTCCATATGATATTGTTAGCGCGCCTGCCGCGCCAATGTCGAGATGTTAAGGGCCACAGATGGGACTGGATCAGATTGCCACAAAGCCACACCAAGCTTTGGCCGCGATATTAGCGGATAAGCTGGATGCGGTGAATGATGTGATTGCGGCGCGCATGTCATCGCGCCATGCGCCGCGCATCCCCGAGGTGACCGCCCATTTAATTGGTGCAGGTGGCAAACGGTTGCGCCCCATGCTGACCTTGGCGTCCGCCCAGTTGTGCGGATATGACGGCGTGCAGGATGTGAACTTGGCAGCCGCTGTGGAATTCATCCACACCGCCACTTTGCTGCATGATGATGTTGTTGATGAAAGCGAAAAACGCCGCGGGCGACCCACGGCCAATTTGCTGTGGGACAACAAATCCAGCGTTTTGGTTGGTGATTACCTGTTTGCGCGGTCCTTCCAGTTGATGGTCGAAAGCGGGTCTATGACAGTGCTGGATATTTTGGCCAATGCCTCGGCCACCATTGCCGAAGGCGAGGTTTTGCAGCTGGCCGCTGCGCAAGACATCACGACCAGCGAAGACATCTATTTGCAAATTATTCGTGGCAAAACCGCGGCGCTGTTTTCAGCGGCCACCGAAGTGGGCGGTGTCATTGCCGGACAGGGGGCCGATATTTGCAAGGCACTGTTTGATTATGGCGATGCCTTGGGTATAGCATTCCAGATGGTGGATGATTTGCTAGATTATCAGGGGACTGATGCGATTGGCAAAAACATTGGTGATGACTTTCGGGAACGCAAAATGTCTTTGCCGGTGATCAAGGCGATTGCGAAAGCATCTGATGAAGAACGCGCCTTTTGGCAGCGGACCATTGGCAAAGGCCAGCAAGCGGATGGGGATTTGGACATGGCGTTGCAGCTGATGCAGCAACATGATGCACTTGCCGCAACACGCGACGATGCGCTGGCCTGGGCGCAAAAGGCCAAATCCGCCTTAACAGCGTTGCCAGATCACCCCTTGCGCAGCATCCTGTCGGATTTGGCCGATTACGTGGTGGCGCGGATCAACTGACCCGCACAGCGGTTCAGGGTTTACCCCAGCCACCGCCGCCAGGCGTGCGCATCGCGAATATCGCCCCTGCGGGCAGGGTGATTTCATCATTTCCTTGCAGATCCACATGTTGGCCGTCTGGCAGCTCGGCCCAGTTCTGGCCCAACGCGCCAGGCGCCCCACCATCCACCCCAAAAGGTGCTATGCGACGATGCGCGCATAATGTTGTGACGGTCACAGGGGTTAGAAAACGCAGTTTGCGCAGGGCACCATTCCCGCCGCGATGCGCGCCAGTTCCGCCTGTATTTTGCGCGATGGAGAACTCTTCCAACCGAACAGGGAACCGTTTTTCCAGAATTTCAGGATCGGTCATGCGGGTGTTTGTCATATGGGACTGCACAGCGTCACAGCCGTCGAAATCAGGTCCGGCGCCGGTGCCGCCCGCGATTGTTTCGTAATTTTGAAACACATCATTGCCCCAGACAAAATTGTTCATTGTCCCTTGAGATGCGGCCAAGGCGCCCAATGCGCCATAAAGCGCGTTGCAGGCGGCTTGGCTGACCTCGGTATTGCCGGCGATCACGGCCGCAGGATAGCGGGGGTTCAGCATGGACCCCTCAGGCACGATAATCTCCAGCGGTTTCAGGCACCCCTCGTTCAGGGGAATGGGCGCGCCAACCATGGTGCGGAACACATACAGCACCACGGCGCGCGAAATTGATTTGGGCGCATTGTAATTGCCGCTGTGTTGCGGTGATGTGCCTGTGAAATCAATCACCGCCGTGCGCGCATCGCGATCGACACCAACACGCACACAAATTTTGGCGCCATGGTCCATTTCATATTCGAAATAGCCGTCTTTTAGCCCTGCAATGACACGGCGCACGCTGTTTTCGGCGTTTTTTTGCACATGTCCCATAAAGGCCTGCACCACATCCAGACCTTGGGCCTGTATCACCTTCAGCAGGGCCTGTTTCCCGGTTTCATTTGCGGCCACCTGTGCCTTCAGATCTGCCAGATTTTGCCGAATATTGCGCGCGGGATAGCGCCCCGATTGCAAGCAGGCGGTGGCGGTATCCGTTTGGAACACCCCGCCGCGCACCAATTGCAGGCCATCGATCAAAACGCCTTCTTCATCGATATGCTGGCTGTCTGGGGGGGCAGACCCCGGCGTGCGCCCGCCAATATCGGCGTGATGCCCGCGCGATCCCAGCCAAAACACCACACGCCCATCCACAAACACGGGCGAAACCACGGTCACATCGGGCAAATGCGTCCCGCCATTATAGGGCGAGTTGAGCATAAACGCATCGCCCGCCTGCACCCTATCCCCATGATCGCGGATCACGGTTTTAATGCTGTCAGACATGGACCCCAAATGCACCGGCACATGCGGGGCATTTGCGACCAAATCGCCGGCGCCATCAAAAATTGCACAGGAAAAATCCAGCCGCTCTTTGATGTTCACCGACCAAGAGGTGTTGGCCAATGTGGCCCCCATTTGATCGGCGATCGACATGAATAGGTTGTTAAACACCTCCAGCCGGACAGGATCCGCCTGCAGGTTGCTGTTTTGGCTTTGGGCGCGGTTTGCGCTGCGGTCCAGTATTAAGTTGCCAAAAACATCAACGCGCGCAGACCACCCGGGTTCCACCATATTGGTGCCAGTGGGTTCGATGATGATCATTGGCCCTTCGGCCTGCCAATTGCTGGGCAGATCTGCACGATTATAAAGCGGGGTGCTGTGCCAGTCGCCATTTAAATGCACCATCACATGATCCGCTGGGATTGGGACTTGTTTCATCTGCGGGGGTGGCAGTTTTGGATCATCCGTTTGGGCGACGGCTTCGACACTGATCATATCGACGACCAATTCGCGTTCGGGGGTGGTGAACCCAAAACGGGCCAAATGCGCCGCTTCGAACGCGGCTTGCATGGCTTGGGGGGTGTCCAGTGCCACCTCGAGCGTTTGGTAGGACCCCTCATACCGCAGATGCGCCTGTGTGATGCACTGTGTTGGGGCATCTGTCTGGCGGGCAACCTCGGCCTCAGCCTCTGCGCGCAGGGCGTTTGTCACCGGGGCCAGATCCGCCTGTGCCAATGGGCTGTCGATTTGCTGTTCACGAAGCGCACGAATTTCCGCCAGCCCCATGCCAAAGGCGGATAAAACGCCTGCGAATGGGTGAATAAACACGCGCGCCATTCCCAATGCTTCCGCCACCAAACAGGCATGTTGCCCGCCTGCCCCACCAAAACATTGCAGCGTGTACCCTGTGACATCTTTGCCCCGTTCAACACTGATTTTTTTGATGGCGTTTGCCATGTTATCTGTCGCGATGCGCAGGCAGCCCTGGGCCAATTCCTGGATATCGGGCGCAGGTTGTCCGGTTGCGGCTGCAATTTGCGCGGACAATTCTGCGGCGCGGGATTTGGCGGCCGTTGTATCCAGCGGCTGATCCCCATTCGGGCCGAACAAAGGTGGAAAATGCGCGGGTGACAGTTTGCCCAAAATCACGTTGCAATCTGTGACGGTCAGCGGGCCACCGCGGCCATAGGCGGCGGGGCCAGGGTTTGCGCCCGCACTGTGGGGGCCAACTTGCAAGCGCCCGTCTTCGAAGGCGCAGATCGACCCGCCGCCGGCAGCCACTGTGTGGATATCCATCATGGGGGCGCGCATGCGCACGCCGGCGACCTCGGTTTCAAAACTGCGCTCATAGGTGCCAGCATAATGGCTGACATCGGTGGATGTGCCGCCCATGTCAAAGCCAATCACCTGATCAAATCCGGCAATCTGGGCGGTTTTGGCCATGCCGACGATCCCGCCGGCTGGGCCGGACAGGATGGCATCCTTGCCTTCGAACAAGGATGCATCGGTCAAGCCGCCACTGGATTGCATGAACAACAGCTGATCACAGGCACGCCCCAGATCCAGCGCATCGGTGACCTGCTGAACATAGCGGCGCAGGATCGGCGAGAGATAGGCATCAACAACCGTCGTATCCCCGCGCGGGGCCAGTTTCGCCAGACGCGATACCTGATGGCTGCACGAAATCTGCGTATACCCAATCTGTGCGGCCAATTCGGCCACAGCCAGTTCATGCGCAGGATTTAGATAGGCGTGCAAACCGGCAATGGCCACGGCGCGAATGCCCGCATCATAGGCGGCCTGCAGCGCGCCCTGCGCCGCGTCCTTGTCCAATGGTTTGATAATCTGCCCATCCGCATCCAACCGTTCATCCATCTGCGCCACTTGCGTATAGAGTAAATCTGGCCGGCGGATGTGCAGATCAAACAGCTGGGGGCGGCTTTGGTTGCCAATGCGCAGAAGGTCATGAAACCCTTTGGTGATCACCAATAAAACCGGAACGCCCTTACGTTCCAGCAGCGCATTTGTGGCCACGGTCGTTCCCATTTTCACCGCGTGAATGCTGGCGTCTGGTATCGCAGCGTTTGGGTCAGTAATCCCCATCAAATCGCGGATCCCCTGAACGGCGGCGTCCTTGTACCGATCTGGGTTTTCAGATAGCAATTTGTGGGTTTTGATCTGTCCGGTTGGGGTTTTTGCCACCAAATCTGTAAATGTGCCGCCCCGATCGACCCAAAATTCCCACGCCCCGCTCATGATATCCCCCGATTGTTTGCAGGGGCAGAGTTCCTTTGCTGGCGCGTTGATGTCAAGGGCCGTTCCCTTTGGGAATGCGAACTTCTATACTGGGTTAAAAAAGGACCGACATTACATGGATATTCGTAAAATCAACGATGACATTTCAGTTTCCCCACAAATCGCAATCGCAGATCTGCCCGCGATTAAAGCCGCGGGTTTCGAAACCATCATCTGCAACCGCCCGGATGGCGAAGAACCTGGGCAACCCAGTTTTGCTGAAACACAGCAGGCAGCGCAGGCGGCGGGATTGAAAACGGCCTTTCTGCCGATTTCATCTGGTGTGTTCCTGCCCGAAGATTTCATGGCCTTCCGGCAGGCCCTGCAGGATTTGCCAAAACCCATCTTGGCCTATTGCCGGTCTGGGACACGCAGTTGTTTTTTGTGGTCGGGATCGCAGATTGGGACGTTGGGCAGTGATGACATCATCACATCCGCACGCAGCGCCGGGTATGATGTGACACCATTGATTGGTCGCGCCTAATTGGACTGTGCAGACAGATAAAGCTGCAGCTCATCAATTGATCGTTTAAAGACCTGTTCGAGCATGTCAATTTGCGCATTTGTGGACGCAGATGTGGCGGCGCTGGTTTCGATGGCTTGGCACAGCTTTGCCAGCTGTGTCAGCCCAAGGTTTGTACAATTCCCCCGCAAGAAATGTGCGGCTTGCACGATCTGATCTGAGCAGCGCGCCCGTTTCAGATTGTTGATGGCTGTTTGGCATTCTTCTTCAAAAATGATAAAGATCTCTTGCAGACTGGTATGGCCCAGTTCGCGGCGCAACAGATCCAGACGCGTATGATCCAACATGGAATACCTTTTTAGAACAATATATTGCGCCAAGAATGAAGATTTCGTTAATGGAAATGAAAAACGTCTAACGATAATATCGTTTTGATTGATTGGGCGTTAACCCTCTTCTTCTTACAGTGTCTGCGTGAAGATGAGGGGCTGCAATGTTTAATGCAAAAATAAATCCAGATCTGTTATCCGCCCATGCCCTGCAGGGATTGGGGGCTGATCGAACGGTTTTGGTTGTGGATGACAGTGCGTTGCAGCGCAAAATGGTGTCTTCTATGCTCAACGGGGCGGGCTATACTGTGCTTGAGGCGGATTGCGCCGAAGCCGCGTTGGATCTGTGCCAAAAATCCATGCCGATGTTTATCATCAGTGATTGGATGATGCCCGGTATGACAGGGATCGAATTTTGTAAAACCGTTAAATCAATGGCGGGTGGGGAATTTACCTATTTCACGCTTTTGACATCTAAACGGGAAAAAGATGAGGTCGCGCTGGGGCTTGATTCCGGGGCAGATGATTTTTTGACAAAACCCGTGACACCAACCGAATTGTTTGCGCGTTTGCGCGCGGGGGCGCGTATTACTGAAATGCAATCGGCACTGCGGGATCAGAATGATCAAATTCGCCAAACATTGATACAGCTGCAGGCCGCCTATGATCTGATTGAACAGGATTTGCAGCAAGCACGATATATCCAGCGCCGATTGATCCCGCAAAAATCCCAAAATTTTGGGGCAGCAAAGGTGGATTTGTTCCTAAACCCCTGCGGTCATGTCGGTGGGGATTTGGTTGGAATGTTCAGCCCCAACGACACCGTTTTGGGGTTTTACTGCATTGATGTGTCGGGTCATGGGATCAGTTCTGCGCTGATGGCGGCACAAATCAGCGGTTATTTCAGCCAGAGTTATTTGGACCAAAATATTGCCATTCACAGCCAGAATGGAGAATTTAATTTACGGCCCACATCGCAGGTGGCGCAAATTCTGAATGATCGCCTGATTGCGACATTGGGTGTGATGGAATATTTTACAATGGTTTACGGGGCCTTTGACCAAAGGACCGGCGTGTTAGAGCTGGTTCAGGCCGGCCATCCCCATCCGATCCTGTTGCGCCAGGGGCAATCGCCGCATGTGCTGGGCGCAGGTGGTTTGCCCATTGGGTTGATCGCAGGGTCAACCTATACCCCGTTCAGTGTGCAATTAAGGCCAGGGGATCGGGTCATCCTGTATTCTGATGGGCTGATTGAAACGGATACGCCAGATCACATTTTGGGGACTCAGTGGTTGTGCGATACCATCAAAAAACTGGCGGATGATATGGATGGGCAATCCTTTTTGCACGCCTTGCACGATGCGGCGGTCACAGCCCGCGGTAAGGGGGTTACTTTGGCGGATGATATTTCCATGGCGATGTTGCACTATTTACCATCGTAACAGGATTTTTCTTGCGTTTCAGGGCCAAACTGTCTAGCTGCCCCGCAGCGCTGGGATCATTATCCTGGTGCCATGTCGCCGCAACCATGAAAAAACGGGCAAAATTATGCAAAAACCATTGATTCTTGGCGTGATCGCCATGGCCACTGTTGTGGTCGCTTCGAATATCCTTGTGCAGTTTCTGCTGCTTGACGGTCTGCTGACCTGGGGCGCGTTTACCTATCCGGTGGCCTTTTTAGTCACCGATGTTATGAACCGCGCCTTTGGCGCGGCGCAGGCCCGCCGCGTGATTTTTGCGGGCTTTGTGACCGGTGTGATCTGTTCGATCATCGGCAGCCAGATCATGCTGGAATTTGGTCCGGCTGTGCCTTTGCGCATTGCCATCGCATCGGGCAGTGCCTTTTTGATCGCGCAGCTGGTGGATGTGGCGGTGTTTAACCGGCTGCGGATGGGCAGCTGGTGGCGTGCGCCGCTGGTCAGCAGCCTGATCGGGTCGGCGCTGGATACGGCGCTGTTCTTCACCATTGCCTTTTCGGCGCAGGTCACCGTGTTTAGTGCAGATGCCGATGCGGCAATTTCCTGGGCTTGGGAGGGTGTGCCATTTATGTTGGCTGGCGCAATTATGCCGCTGTGGGTGACATTAGCTGTGGCCGATTGGTTGGTTAAATTGACCATCGCGCTGATTGCGCTGATCCCATTCAAATGGATTGTCACAAAAGTTTCACCACAACCTGTGTGATTTTTTATTGACTTATACACAAGATGTGCCACGCTGTTTCATATCGAAAACAGCAGAAAGGAGGTGCTCTAGTGTCTAATGGGATATCGGAGTTGCGTGTTGGGACAGTCTGTGGCGTTGATAATTGGGGCAGCCCCCGGTTGTAGGTAAAGCAGATTGGGAATGGCCTAACCTCCATGACCTCCAAACTCTCGTGAAGGGCTGTTTGCATTGGCAGACAGCCCTTTTTGATTAATCTACGCGCCGCGTCAGATCAGATTAGGAATTGCGACAGGGTTTCATCATTTGTGATGTCATTGCACAGGAACCCCGCTGCCTCCATTCGGGCCAAAAGGCCGGCAAAATTTTCTGGCTGCGTGGTTTCGATCCCGATCAAAACCGTGCCGAAATTGCGAGCGGATTTTTTCAGGTATTCGAACCTGGAAATATCATCATTCGGTCCCAAAAAATTCAAAAATTCCTTCAGCGCGCCGGGGCGTTGTGGCAGGCGCAGCAAAAAGTATTTCTTAAGCCCGGCAAAGCGCTGCGCGCGCTCTTTCACTTCGGGCAGGCGTTCAAAATCGAAATTCCCGCCGGAGGTGACGCAAACCACAGTGCGGCCATGGATGGCGCGGCCCAAATCCTGTAACGCATCCACCGCCAAGGCGCCGGCAGGTTCCAAAACGATGCCTTCGACATTCAGCATATCCAACATGGTGATGCAAATGCGATCTTCAGGGATGCTCAGGGTGTTGGCCAGCCCAACCTCTGCGAGGCGGGCAAAGGTGCGTTCACCAATGCGGGCGACGGCGGCGCCATCGGCAAATGTATCCACGCGGGGCAGGGCCACAGGTCGGCCCGCCTGCAGCGCGGCGCGCAGGCAGGCCCCGCCCGCGGGTTCAACATAGGTGAATTGACTTTGATGCCCGAAATAGCTGGTCACCCCGGCCGATAACCCACCGCCACCCACAGGCAGGATCAGGTGATCGGGGGCTTGGCCCAGCTGGGCTTCAATCTCTACCGCGATCGAGGCTTGGCCCTCGATCACATCTTCATCATCGAAGGGCGACAGGAAATGCCCGCCTTCTTGCGCGGCATAATCCTGGGCGGCGCGCAGCGTGACATCAAAATAATCGCCCACCAGTTCAATCCGCACATTATCCCCGCCAAACATTGCGGTTTTTTGGATCTTTTGTTGCGGTGTGGTCACGGGCATGAAAATCGTGCCGCGCACACCGAAATGCTGGCACATAAACGCCACGCCCTGTGCGTGATTGCCCGCCGATGCGCAAATGAATTGCGTCACCCCATCATCCTTGGCCAAAACTTTGCGCATCGCATTAAACGCCCCGCGCAATTTATAACTGCGCACGGGGGTCAGGTCCTCGCGTTTCAGCCAAATATCTGCGCCAAACCGATCCGACAGGTGGGCATTGCGCTGCAATGGGGTGGCATCGAACACGGCGCGCATGGCGGCCTCGGCTTGGCGGGCATTATGTGTAAACTGGTTCATATGTCTTTGGTGGCGCATGGCTGCGCAGCTTGCAAGTGGTTTTCGCGCCCCTTGCTTTGCGGGCGCATCCGCGGTATCCGCATCCGCAAAGAACCCCTAACGCAAGTGAGCATAAAATGTCCGCCCCAAAGAAAGTTGTGCTGGCCTATTCCGGTGGCCTTGATACCTCGATCATTCTGAAATGGTTGCAAACCGAATATGGCTGTGAAGTGGTCACCTTCACCGCGGATTTGGGCCAAGGGGAAGAGCTGGACCCGGCGCGCGAAAAGGCGCTGATGCTGGGGATCCCTGCCGAAAACATCTATATCGAAGATATCCGCGAAGAATTCGTGCGTGATTTTGTCTTCCCAATGTTCCGCGCCAATGCGCTGTATGAAGGTTTGTATTTGCTGGGCACATCCATCGCGCGCCCGCTGATTTCCAAACGATTGGTTGAAATTGCCGAAGAAACCGGCGCGGATGCGGTGGCGCATGGCGCAACCGGCAAAGGCAATGATCAGGTTCGGTTTGAATTGGCGGCCTATGCGCTGAACCCCGACATTAAGGTGATTGCGCCGTGGCGTCTGTGGGATTTGACCAGCCGCACCCGTCTGCTGGATTTTGCTGAAAAGAATCAAATCCCAATCGCCAAGGACAAACGCGGCGAGGCACCGTTTAGCGTGGATGCAAACCTGCTGCACACCTCATCCGAAGGCAAGGTGCTGGAAGATCCGGCGCAAGGCGCGCCCGATTATGTCTATCAGCGCACCAATGATCCGCTGACCGCCCCTGATACGCCTGAATTCATCGAAGTTACGTTTGAACGCGGCGATGCCGTCGCCATCAACGGCGAAGCGATGAGCCCGGCCACCATCCTGACCCGTTTAAATGACTATGGCCGCATCCACGGGATTGGCCGTTTGGATTTCGTTGAAAACCGGTTTGTTGGGATGAAATCGCGCGGGATTTACGAAACCCCCGGTGGCACAATCTTGCTTGAGGCGCACCGCGGGATCGAACAGATCACGCTTGATTCAGGTGCAGGGCATCTGAAGGATTCGATCATGCCGCGCTATGCCGAACTGATCTACAACGGGTTCTGGTACAGCCCCGAGCGCGAAATGCTGCAGGCGCTGATCGACAAAAGCCAAGAGCATGTCACCGGCACCGTGCGCCTGAAACTATACAAAGGCATGGCCCGCACGATTGGCCGCTGGTCGGACCACAGCCTGTATTCTGAGGCGCATGTGACCTTCGAAGAAGATGCCGGCGCATATGATCAAAAAGATGCACAAGGCTTTATTCAGCTGAATGCACTGCGCCTGAAGCTGCTGGCCGCGCGTAACCGCCGCCTGAAAGGCTGAACGCAGCTAGCATATGTAAAAACCCGCCTTGGCATGGCCAAAGGCGGGTTTTTTTGTCTCTAACACTGCAGTTTTTGCGCGGCCAGCGCCTGGTAATAGGGCAGCGCGGCCTGCGCCAAAGCGGCATTTTCCCCCTCTAACGCGGGCATTGGGCCTTCGGCGCCGGCAAACCCGGTAGATTTGTGCACCTGATGATACCAATGTGCCGCCCAAATGCCATCAAAGCTGCGGGGGCCTGCGGACCAAACCAGCATGTTAGGGTCGAATGGCAGGCCAATTTCAGCGCAAAGCGCCTGTATCATGCCGGCCGGGTTTTCGCGAATGTCGGCGCTATCCAGAACAGGGCCGGGAAAGCGCTGAAAAAACGCCACCTGCTGGGCAAAGCCAATATCGGCCAGGGTTGGGTTTTCGCGTTTGGCCGAATAGCTGGCCACCACCCGCGCGGGATGGCGGATAAGATGCACATTCACGCATCTATCGGCCCAATCCAACGGAAATTGCGCCAACATATGCAGCGGCATATGCTTCATGTAAAAATGCGCTTTTTCCCCCGGAATAGGGCCTAAACAGCGCTGCGCCACGATTTCGGGGTTGGTTTCATGTTGGGCCAGAATTTCAGCGGCCATTGGGTGCGCCAGCCCGGTTTCGGCCAGGTATGGGGCGTAAAACGGCTCGTCCCAGGCCGCGCAATCGGCACGGTTGGCAAAAGCATACATCATGGCCGTTGAAATATTTCTGGGGCCAGACCACATAGCGATGCGCATTTTTTTGTCCTTTTTTGCCGTATCAGGCGCAGCTGCGCGAGATGAGATCTTTGTAAAGCGCGCGCAACCGTTCGGTGACAGGGCCCATGGCACCTGTGCCAATCTGGCGCCCATCAATTTCGGAAACCGGCGTTTGCGCACCAAACGTGCCGGTTAAAAACGCCTCGTCAGCGCCATAGGTGTCAACCAGGCTGAAATTACGCTCGAACACCGGAATATCGTTTGCGCGGCACAGATCGATCACTTTTTGCCGGGTGATACCATTCATGCAGTAATCACCCGTGCTGGTCCAAACCTGGCCCTTGCGCACGATGAAAAAATTGCAGGCGTTGGTGGTATTCACAAAGCCATGCACATCTAACATCAGCGCCTCGTCGGCGCCGGCCTTTTCCGCTGCGATACAGGCCAGAATGCAATTCAGCTTTGAATGGCTGTTCAGCTTAGGGTCTTGGGTCATCGGCAGCCCGCGCAGATGCGGCACTGTGGCCAGCCGAATGGGCCGCGGAATTTTGGGCCGGGAATGTTCGCAGATAATCGCCACCGTCGGCCCCGAGCGCGACAGCGAGGGGTGCTGAAAGGGCCGCATCTTCACGCCACGCGTCACCATCAGGCGGGCATGGGCATCGGTGTGCATGCCATTGGCATGGCGCGTGTCTTCCAGTGCCTTTACCACTTGGGCACGGGTAAGCCCGATATCCAGATCAATGGCTTTGGCCGCTTCAAACAGCCGGTCCATATGTTCGTCTAGAAACGCCCATGTGCCATTATACAGGCGCAGCCCCTCCCACACGCCATCGCCCAGCATGAAACCGCTGTCATATACGCTGACCAAGGCCTGGACCTTTGGCACAACGCGGCCGTTCAGCCAGATCTGGATATCTTCGTTTCGCGCGTCGTCTTCGGCTTGGTGGGTGGTTACGTGATCGGTCATGGGGCGCTCCGGTATTTTTGGGCGAGGCTAACGGGAAACCGTGGCGGGGGGAAGATGCTCACCCCTGCTCAAGCTTGCGTGACAAATCATGTCAGCAACTGGCCAAACCACGCCGCGCCACGCATGCTGGGCCAAATACTGGAGAGTAAGATGCGCCAAACCATCGATGTTTTGAAAACCGTCACGCTGATCTTGGCCATGGCCCTGGGGTTTTGGGTGCAAGGCCCGCGGGCCCATGCCCAAGCCCACGAAACATTGGTAGTGGCGGGCGGCTGTTTTTGGTGCGTCGAGGCCGATTTTGAAAAACTGCCCGGCGTTTTGGGCGCGGTGTCGGGCTATACCGGGGGGCAGCTGGCCAACCCGACCTATAAGCAGGTAACAGCCGGTGGCACTGGCCATTACGAGGCGGTCGAAATCACATTTGACCCCGCACAAATCAGCCGGCGGCAGCTGTTGGATATGTTCCTGCGCTCGATCGACCCAACAGATGAGGGCGGGCAGTTTTGTGACCGGGGCGCCAGCTACCGCAGTGCCATTTTTGTGGCCAACCCAGGCCAGCGGCAAATGGCACAGCAAGCCATTGCTGCGGCAGAAACCGCGCTTGGGGTAAAAGTGGTGACACCGGTTTTGCCAGCCACCCAGTTTTGGCCAGCCGAGGCGTATCACCAAGATTATTACAAAGGCCAGAAACTGGTGCTAACGCGGTTTGGCCCCTTGCGGCAGGCCAAAGCATATGAACGCTACCGCCAGTCGTGCGGGCGCGACCAGCGGGTAAAGGCACTGTGGGGCAGTGCCGCGGCTTTTGCAAAATAGCGCCTAAATCAGGCAGCGGTCGCGCGCGATCATGGCGGCATGTGTGCGGTTACGCGCACCCAATTTGCGGCTTAGGGTTTTGACGTGCATTTTCACGGTCACTTCCTGCAAGCTGCAATCGCGGGCAATTTCCTTGTTGGATTTGCCATCGCATATGCCGCGCAGCACCTCTAATTCGCGGGGCGATAGCGGGCCGGTGTGATCTTCGGGTTTTTTGCGCATAAATTCCAGGGGGGCATATACCTCGCCCGCCACCATGAACCGTGCGGCTGTAACCAGCGAACGCGCGCCCAGGGTTTTTGGGATAAACCCCTGCGCACCATTTTTCAGCGCAGCTTCCGCCACCTCGCGCGATGCGGCACCAGATAGAATGGCAACAGCCTTTTCGGCATTTGCCCGTTTCATGCGCTGCAGGCCCTCCAGCCCGTTCATGCCTGGCATGTCATAATCAAGAAGCACCAGATCATAGGCGCCGTTCTGTTCGGCTGCGGCAATGGCCTCTTCCAGATTGGCGACGGTTTTCACCTCGTCGATATCGGATTCTTTCAAAAAAGCCGCGATCGTTTCACGCACAAGGTCGTGATCGTCGGCTACGAGAATTTTTATGCTCATCGTCGCTTCCCGGATGGCCCAGCTGCGCAAAGGATGGCAGTGGCGCTTTAGTTATTTGGCGGCAACATACCCAAGAATGGGCAATCCCTGAAAGCATAGCCTATCGGTGAAATTCTTTGGTTGAAATGTCTCATATGGGCACCGGGTGGCTGATTGCCCCCGATCCGAGCCATTAGGATATGTATACATACCCTTATGTCCCGTTTTGCGCACACTTAGCCCTTAGATTTTAGATACTTTGGTTTATTATGCACATCCAATAGGTTCTGGAGGTGCTCATGCGATTTGTTTCATTCTTGGCCCAGCGTTTCGCTGCGCTTTGTATATCAGTGCTATACATATCAGGGGCAGCCGCCGCGCAGCCACTGCCCAGCCCCACAGGCGAAGTTATTTTAACCGTTGCAGGCCCAATATCGGCCCAAAATAGCGGCGATCTGGCGCTGTTCGATCAGGCCATGCTGGCAGAGATTGGCACCAAAACCATCGCCACCTCGACCATCTGGACAGAGGGTGTGCGCAGCTTTACCGGCACGCCAATGGCCGCGATATTGCAGCGTTTGGGCATCACCTCTGGCACGACCAGCGGGATATCCGCATCGCGCCGAAACTGCGAGGTGTTGTCGATCACAACACATCCTGCCGCCGCCGCGATCGGCGCGAACTCGGCGCTGATATCGCCACCCGCCGAGAAGAGCGCGATCGGCGTTT
>JALQTR010000134.1 GCA_023260835.1 Paracoccaceae bacterium | reverse complement strand
TATGAGTCTTTTGTTGGGTTATTCAAAAGCTCTACAGGATCAAGATATGTAAACAATTTAACAATCTGACTTTTGTTCCTGATATACTTATACATCCTTGTGCCTGATTTATTCTTAGTTGGTTTATTTGCTGTGGTGTCGGCCTACTACACCGTGTTCGTCAAGACGAACCCGGATGTGGACCCTTCGACCCTGGTGGGCGAAGAGGTGGCCGACCAGAAGCTGGCCCTGGACGTGGGCGCCGTGGTGCCGCCCGATTTGATCGCTCCTGCGGCGCGGTCACCGATTTTCAAGAATCCCATCAGGCCGGAAGATTTACCACCACCGGACAAGGCTTCGCCTTCGCCGCGCAGGTTGCTGAAGTTGGTGCCTGTGCCGGATCCGTATTTGAATAGGCGTGCCTCGCGCACCCACAAATCCATGATCCCGCCTTCGTTCACCAGATCATCATCCACGGATTGAATGAAGCACGCATGTGGCTGGGGGTGTTCATAGGCGCTGGCCGATTTGACCAATTTGCCGGTTTTGTAATCGACATAATGGTGACCCTGGCTTGGCCCATCAATGCCATAGGCCCAATGCAAACCGGTGTTGAACCACTGCGGGCTGTTGGGGGCGGCCATCTGCGTTGCCAGCATAAAGCGCATTTCATCGTAATAGGCGCGCGCGTCCTCTTCGGTGGTGAAGTATCCACCCTTCCAACCCCAATCGGCCCAAGCGCCAGCCAAACGGTCAAACACCTGTTTGGAGGATGTTTCACCAACCTTTGGCGTGTCATCCGATTTGGGAACGGACCGCCACAAAAATTCTGGCACATCCTTTTCGCGGACTTTCTTCAGCTCGACGGGAATGCCCGCTTTGCGGAAATATTTTTGCGCAATCACATCAGATGCAACTTGGCTCCAGCTGGCGGGGACTTCAACAGCGTCCAATTGAAACACGACGGTACCATCAGGGTTACGAATCTCAGATTGTGTCGTCACAAACTCCAGATCCGCATATGCATCCTGACCTGCTTTGGTGAATTGTCTGTCGATCTTCATCTCTTCCGCCTATTATCTGCTGCGCGCCCGTTTGCCCGCGATCCTGTCCTGTTTATCGTGGTGCCGTTGGTCGTTTCGCATTGCAGCAGCCACATTGTAATGTGATGCCATGGCGATCTTAATCGCATTGGCTGTGACAGGCTGTGATGACAAAGCGCCCACTACATATTGTGGGTCAGCGCCGATAGGGCACAATCTGACGTATTCAGGCCTATTTGGTCAATAAATATTTTTGTCTTTTTTTTGCACCAAAGGCCTTGACGGTGGTTCTGCATCAATGCCGTGAAAAGCATCAATTTTAACCATCCGATCTGTTGCGCAGAAAAATGCTTAGATCCTTTGGATTTACCGCGCAAAGCTGCGTGGTTTGATACGGGTCAACTGGGATAATTTGATTCTTAAACTGACGGTCGTTTTTTTATGAGACGTAAAATAGAAGGATCAATCCGACCGCAGTTGCATCAAGAAGATGCAATCATCAGGGCAGAAACCTATACGATAGTTTTGACGCGCCAAAAATTGATGCAGCCACACAGGATGTCGAAGCAGAATCATGAAATCGAATTTTGGGAAATATGGTCGGGGCGGCGAGATTCGAACTCACGACCCCCTGTACCCAAAACAGGTGCGCTACCAGACTGCGCCACGCCCCGAACCATGTGGGGCTTCTACCCCCGCGCGCCGGATTTGAAAAGGGGCAAAATGCTGTTTAAGGGCAGAAAAGATCATTGCCCAGTGAAAACACCATCAAGGATAAAATCGCCGCCATCCCCGCCATCATTAAGATGTTTAAAACACGGGGGTTTGGTGGGCGCCCTGTTAAGGCTTCATAGGTGAAGAACACCAAATGGCCACCATCAAGGACCGGCAAGGGAAACAGGTTCATGAACCCGATAGCCACAGACAGTACCGCAATAAACCAGATGAAGCTGCTGGTGCCTTGGGACGCCATCTGCGCCGATGTTTCAGCGATGCGTACAGGGCCAGACAGGTTACAGCTGGAAATCTGCCCAGTGATCATATGGTACAGCCCACTGATTGATCCGGATATAATCGCACCAACCTGATCCACAGCCGCGCTAGCGGCCAAAAGCAGTGGCGCGCTTTGCCGCGCGGGATCATAGAACAGGCCCGCATTGATAATTCCAACGCGCCATTGGGTATCAAACCCGCCATCGGCGCGCGGCTCATCCACACGTCTGGGCGTCAGGGCAAACTCAAGCTCCTGCCCTTGGCGCCAAACGGTCAGCAACAGCGTTCCGCCATTTGACGATTCGACAGCCGTTTTCACCTGCATAAAGGATACGGTCGGCGTTCCATTCACCGCGGTAATCACATCCCCTGCCCGCAGATCCACATCCATAGCGGCCGATTGTGGTGCCAAGGCAGATACCTGAGCGGGAAAATAATATGGCCCCGTCAGGCGCAGACGGTCGCCACCACGGTCAATGCTGTAGATCAGATTGTCTTTCAGGGGCAAAAGATCCGCCAATTGAGCTGCATTCGGGCCATCAAGGGCGATATCTTCAATCGCAACAATCCGGTCACCCGGTTGAATATCCGTGGCAACAGGATGCGGGCGCAGCTGCCCCACAACAGATGGATTATCCGCGACGCCGCGGGCCATGATCATCACGGTGAAAATGACAAAGGCCAAAATAAAGTTGAACACAGGCCCCGCCGCAACCGTCGCCATGCGCGCCCAAATTGGCGCCCCTGCCAACGTGGCACGGCGATCGTCCGCGGGCAGATCCGCCAACGCAGCATGATCCGCCGCGCTGGCGGCATTGCTGTCACCGCGGAATTTCACATACCCCCCAAAGGGCAGCGCTGCAATTTGCCAGCGTGTACCATGCCGATCCACGCGCGAGGCAATCACCGGGCCAAAGCCCAACGAAAACACATCCGCCTTAATACCAGACCAGCGGCCTACGATATAATGGCCATATTCATGCACTGCGACAATCACGGAAAGCGCCACGATGAAGGCCCCAATTGACCAAATGCTTGCAAAAATTGCGCTGATAATTTCCATTCTTGTCCCTTTTCACCGGCCCTAAAGGGGCATCAAATGGGTTTACGTGCGATAACGGACCGCGCTTCCTGACGTGCCAGATGGTCCATCGCCAGGACATTATCAAGGGTCTGCGCGGCATTAATATCCGCGCACCCCAGCAACCGGTCCATTACTGTTTCGACCACATCGGCCATATCCAAAAATCCAATCTGGCGGCCCAAAAACCCATCCAGAGCGATTTCTTTGGCTGCATTGAACACGGCCCCCGACAACCCGCCCGTTTCCATGACTGTCCGCGCCAGACGCAGTGCGGGGTGGCGGACCTCATCAGGGTCTTGGAACGTGAATTGACCGATTTTACGCAGATCCAACCGCTCAACCGGCAAGGGCGCGCGGTTTGGGTAATGCAGTGCAAACCCAATCGCATGGCGCATATCTGGCGGGCCGATGTGCGCCATCAGTGCGCCATCTGTGAACCCGACCAAGGCGTGGATCATGGATTGGGGATGAATCAGAACCTCGATCTGGCTTGGCCTGAAATCAAAAAATTCTTTGGCTTCAATGACCTCTAGCGCTTTATTGAACATTGATGCGCTGTCGATGGTGATCCGTGTACCCATATCCCAGTTGGGGTGGGTTGCCGCCTGCTGTGGGGTCACATCGGCCAGTTTTTCAATGGGCCAGCCCAGAAAAGCGCCGCCACTGGCGGTGATGATGACCCGTTCAACCGCGGATAGATCCTCGCCCAGCAGAGCCTGGAACACGGCGGAATGTTCACTGTCGACAGGCAGGATTTTGCGCCCCGCATTTTGCGCAGTTTCGCGCATTAGGCGGCCAGCGGTGACCATGCTTTCCTTATTCGCAAGGGCCAGATCAGCCCCATTTTGTAGGGCCAGCAGCCCTGGTTGCAGCCCAGCCGCCCCAATAATCGCGGACATGACCCAATCGGCGGGCCGGCAGGCCGCGTCATTCAGGGCCACCTGCCCTGCGGCCACTTCGATGCCCGTACCAGCCAAAGCGGATTTCAGATCATCATATAAATCATCCCGCGCTGTAAGCGCAATTTCAGCATTCAAATCCTGTGCGTCCTGCGCCAATTGCGTGATATTTCCAGCGCCAGACAGGGCTACAACCTGATAAGCATCCGGTGCGCGTTTAATCAGATCAAGCGTGTTTTGACCAATGGATCCCGTTGCACCAAAAACCGAAACACGCCGCATTCGATTATCCAATAACCTGCAGCGCGCCCGCCATCAGCAGCATCACCAAGGCCGCACCGATCATCCCATCAAAACGGTCATAAAACCCGCCGTGACCAGGAATAAGGGTCGAGCTGTCCTTGACCCCAACAGCACGTTTCAGCGCGCTTTGCGTGATGTCGCCGACCTGTGACCCCATGGATACGAACACCGACAACACCGTTGCGGTTATCACTGTCAGCTCCAGCGCCTCGGCCATCCAAAAGCCCAACCCACCTGCGGCCAACCAGCCTGCCGCCGCGCCGGACCACGTTTTTTTGGGGCTGAAGCGCGGGATCAGCTTTGGCCCGCCAATTATTCGGCCCGCAAAATACCCCGCCACATCGGTCAACACCACCAAACCAACCAACCAAATCATCCATGAAATACCATATAAATCGCGCACGACGATTAACACCCAAGACGCCCACAGCACGGCATTTGCGGTGATAAACGCCACAGCACGTCGCGGTTTGATCATGCGTGCGGCCAGCAGGCCCGGCACCAACAACAGCAGCGGCCCCAATGCTTTGGGTGTGTAGGTTTCGCTGAGGTAGAACAGGATAACAGCCGATATCAGCGCCAATAAAACAGCAATTCGACGACGGTCCGGCACCATCATTCGGGCCACTTCCCAAATAATCAGCCCTGCCAAAACAGCGATTAACGCATGCGCCCAAATACCGCCTGCCCAGATCGACACGCCGCCGAGGGCAAGCATGACAATCGCAGACAGAAGCCGCGCCCAAAGGTCGCCCCATTTACTAGAAGTCACCTGCGGCATCATGCTTTGACACCCCCGAACCGGCGATCGCGGTTTTTAAAACGGTCGATCGATTTGGCAAATTCCGCGGCGGAATAATCCGGCCATAATGTTTCGCTGAATTCATATTCCGCATAGGCCGATTGCCACAGCAGGAAATTCGACACCCGTGCCTCGCCCGATGTACGGATCACCAGATCTGGATCCGGCAAAACGCAGGTATCCAAATACCGCGTCAACGTTTGTTCATCAATGCGTTCAGGGTCAAGCTGCCCCGCCTTAACATCACGTGCCAAGCTCTTGATTGCACGACCAACTTCATCTCGGCTGCCGTAATTGATCGCAATAGTTAAATTGACCCGAGTGCAGTCTTTTGTGCGATCCTCAAGATTATCCATCAGACGCACCAGTTTAGGGTCCAACTGCATCCGATCCCCGATGAAACGCACGCGCACGTTTTCGGCGCGCAAGGCGTTTGCCTCTTTTTCGATATATCGCCGAAACAGGGACATCAGGCCCGCGACTTCGGATTGCGTGCGCTTCCAGTTTTCGGTCGAAAACGCATAGATGGTCAGATATTCAACGCCATAATCTGGGCAGGCCTCGACGATTTCGCGCACGCGCTTGGCCCCAGCATGGTGCCCCATCAGGCGCGGACGTCCACGTTGCTGGGCCCAACGACCCTTGCCATCCATAATTATGGCCACATGGCGGGGGCCTTTGCTTTGCGCGGCGTCCTTCATCGGTGCCCTTTCTGCAAACAGGTCAGACCTGCATAATCTCGGCTTGTTTCGCTTCCAGCGCTTTGTCGATTTGCGCGATGTATTTATCGGTCAAATCCTGCACTTCGCTTTCCCAGAACTTCTGATCATCCTCGGACAAGCCGTTTGATTTGGCTTTTTTGATTTGATCCATTCCATCGCGGCGCAGATTGCGAATGGCCACGCGGGCCGATTCGGCATATTGGCCAGCAACCTTGCCCAATTCGCGGCGGCGTTCTTCGTTGAGCTCTGGGATCGGCAGCATGATAATCGTACCATTCAGCTGCGGATTGATGCCCAGACCGCTTTCACGGATGGCCTTTTCCACTTTGCCGACCATGGATTTATCCCAGACATTGATGGTGACCATGCGCGGTTCAGGCACGTTTACTGTACCGACCTGATTGATCGGGGTTGGGCTGCCATAAGCCTCGACCATGATGGGGTCCAACATGGATGCGGCGGCGCGCCCTGTGCGCAGACTGGCAAATTCGCTGCGCAAAGCGCCCATGGCGCCATCCATGCGGCGGGTCAAATCATCGGTATCAAGTTCAAATTCTGCGTCGGCCATAATCTTATCCTTCTAACCCCGTGATGATAACCTTAATCATGCACCTTTGTATAGGTGCCTTCACCAGCCAAAATCCCCTTGAACCCGCCCGGCTCATCCAATGAGAACACGATGATCGGCAAATGGTTGTCCCGCGCCAATGCAATGGCCGATGCATCCATCACCCCCAAATGCTGTGCCAAAACATCATCATAGCTGATCTGATCGTACCGAACGGCGTCATCATGTTTGGCTGGGTCTTTATCATAAACACCGTCCACTTTGGTGCCCTTAAAGATCGCCTCACATGCCATTTCATTGGCGCGCAACGTGGCCGCGGTGTCGGTAGTGAAATAGGGATTACCTGTGCCGGCGGCGAAAATGCACACGCGTTTCTTTTCCAAATGCCGCACGGCGCGGCGCCGGATATAGGGTTCGCACACCTGATCCATCGGGATCGCGCTGATCACGCGCGTGAACACGCCGCGGGCTTCCAGCGCGGATTGCATGGCCAGCGCATTCATAACCGTGGCCAGCATGCCCATGTAATCGGCCGTGGTGCGCTCCATCCCCTGCGCGCTGCCAGACAAGCCTCGGAAGATATTCCCACCGCCGATCACCATACAGATCTCGACGCCCATATCATGAACCGATTTTACCTCTTCTGCGATGCGATCCACGGTTGGGGGATTCAGGCCAAACCCGCGGTCTCCCATCAGCGCTTCGCCGGAAATTTTCAGCATTACACGTTTAAAGGTGGCTTTGTCTTGGGTGCTCATGGTGTGGCTCCTTGCGCATCTGATCAGCGGCGAGTGGCGCACGCGATCTGGAATATTCGCCCCGTCATGCGGCAGAGCGTAGAATTTGGCAAGCCATTTTGGGGAAAACCGGCAAATTATCAGGCAATTCAGCATTCACGATGATTGGCTTTTCGATGCGTTATCGGCGTGGTAATGGATCACACAAACAACATGAAGGCCACAAATGGATTACCCCCTTCCCGACTTGGATGCTGAAACGCCCATCTTAATTGCTGGGGCAACAGCAAGCGGTAAATCCGATTTGGCGGTGAAAATCGCACAGGTTTATGGCGGCAAAATCATCAATGCAGATGCGTTTCAGATTTATGCGGATTGGCAGATTCTAACCGCGCGGCCGGCTGTTGAAGACATGGCCGATATCCCGCATCACCTTTATGGTCATGTCCCATGGGGTCGCCCCTATTCCGTCGGGGACTGGCTACGCGAAATCACCCCGCTTCTGATCAGCGGACCGCGCCCGATCATTGTTGGTGGCACTGGGCTGTATTTCCATGCGTTGACACAAGGCTTAACCGATATTCCCGCCATTCCAGATGACATCACACAGGCGGCGCGTGCTGGGTTGGCCGCAGGCCAGATCACAGAAATGTTGGATGATTTGGACGCCACAACCCGCGCTCGAATCGACACATTAAATCCACGCCGCGTGCAGCGCGCGTGGGAAGTGCAGCAGGCCACAGGCCGAGGGCTGGCAGCCTGGCAGGATGAAACCCCGCCCCCCCTGTTACCTTTGTCACAATCCATCGCTTTGGTTTTGGATGTGCCAAAGGAAGACCTGACACAAAGAATAGAAACGCGCTTTTCCAAAATGGTCGCAAACGGTGCATTGGATGAGGTTGCCAAAATGGCCCCGCGTTGGGATGACAGCCTGCAGGTGTTCAAGGCCATTGGCGCGCCAGAATTATATGCCCATCTTTGCGAGGAATTGTCATTGCCCGCAGCGATCGAACGCGCAAGTATCGCCACACGCCAATACGCAAAACGCCAACGCAGCTGGTTTCGCGCAAAACACAAAGATTGGCAGTGGATTCGCCCGACAAATTAACAAAAGCGACCTCAACCTATGTCGTTTTTTTGCCTTGCGATACGAACATTTCAATGCGTATAGTTTTAGACGTGATGCGCAGAAAACGCGAAAAGGGTCGCAAAACGGCAAGAATCTTCGCCCCCCTTCGCGCTTCATGCGGGCATGAAACCGCGCCCAGACGCGGCAAAGATAAACACTGGACCGACAGGGGCCACTATGGGACGATTTATACTGCGGCGATCCGCCGTGATGATTTTAACGGCTTTATGCCTGACTTTTGTGGTTTTCTTTCTAACCAACCTTTATCCAAACCTTGAAAAATTGGCCAAAACACAAGGTGACATGCGCATGTCCGAAGAGGACGTGGGACGCTGGCTAGACCGCAATGGCTATACCCGTTCTGTGTTCATCAAATATGGTGAATGGCTGGGCGTCGTTCCCGGCTTCACCCGGCAAGAGGTGAACAGCGATGGGGAAACCGTCACCATTGGACGCTGTATTGAACCCGGGCAAAACCCTGCCGAAGCCGCCACATTCTGCGGAGTCTTACAGGGCGAGTGGGGGTTTTCGACCGTCTTTAAAAAGGACGTGTCCGAAATTGTGGGCACCCGACTGGCGCTGACTGGTAAATTGATGTTTTTCGTTATGATACTGATGGTGCCCGCCGCGCTGATCTTGGGCGTTTTGGCGGGGATGCGCGAAGGGTCGCGCACGGACCGTGGGTTTTCGACCATTTCGATCCTGACCACCGCAACGCCAGAATATGTGTCTGGGGTGATTTTAATTGCGGTTTTCGCGTCTTCCGCGGTTGGGCTAAAGTGGTTCAAAGGCACCGCCACATCCGCGATGGATGATGCGACCTTCAACAATTTCTTTTTGCCGGTCCTAACCATTGCGCTTTATGGCATGGGATATATCGCGCGGATGACCCGCGCCAGCATGGCCGAAGTGATGACCGCGCAATATATCCGTACCGCCCGCCTGAAGGGTGTCAGCTTTCGCAATATCGTGCTGAAACACGCGCTGCGCAACGCGCTGATAGCCCCCTTCACCGTGATTATGCTGCAATTTCCATGGTTGCTGAATGGCGTGGTGATTGTGGAAACTCTGTTCAATTACAAAGGTGTGGGTTGGGCGCTGGTGTCGGCCGCAGGCAATAACGATATCGAACTTTTGCTGGGTATTTCTGTCGTATCTGTCTTTGTTGTGCTGATTACGCAGCTGATTTCAGACATTGGGTATGTGTATCTTAACCCGCGCATCAGCGTGACCTAAGGGGGCGATTATGGAAAGTTTAAGCTGGGCAGAAATTATCACCCGCATCTTCATCCAATTCACACCCGTTTGGGTTTTGTTGATCGCCACCTTTGCGCTGTCGATTAAGTTCAAACGCCGCCTTGGGCTCTATGGTAAATTATTCGACAGCACCATCGGGATGATTGGGTTCGCATTGGTCATGTTCTGGGTTTACACTGGGATTTGTGCCGGTCTGTTTGATATGATCGCAACGCATGATCCGCTGACCCAAGTGTCAGGTATGAAAAACAAGGTCCCTGGCACCCCCTTGCGCGGGGCCGAGGCAGGGGATTACCCCTATTACCTGCTGGGCGGGGACAATCTAGCGCGCGATGTGTTTTCGCGCCTAGTAAAGGGATCGTGGATCGTTGTTTTGATCGCGCCCTTGGCAACGCTTTTTGCCTTTATGACGGGGATCACCCTTGGCCTGCCCGCGGGGTACTATGGCAAACGGTTTGATACTATCATCAGCTTCACCGCCAATCTGGTTTTGGCTTTCCCCGTGATCTTGCTGTTCTATCTTCTGGTCACACCGGAAATCGTTGACAGCGGTGTGCCGCATATCATGGCGACCGTTTTATTCGCCTTCCCACTGGTCTTTACCGCGGTACTGCTGAATTCACGGTTCCACACTGAACCTGCCAAGCGCAACAAATTCATGGCGCTGACATTGATCCCAATGGCCGCGCTGTATTTGACCGTTGTATCCGAACAAGGCACGGTTGTGGCGCTGTTGCCCGATGCGGTTGATCCTGTGTCGATCCCTGGCGGGATATTGGTTGTGTTTGTGTCGGTTGTGTTTGTGAACTCCCCCACCGTGTTTCGCATTGTGCGCGGCCTGACGCTGGACATCAAAACCCGTGACTATGTTGCGGCGGCGCAGACCCGCGGGGAAAGCGCGTGGTATATCATGCTGTGGGAAATCCTGCCCAATGCGCGCGGGCCGCTGATCGTCGATTTCTGCCTGCGCATTGGCTACACCACGATTTTGCTGGGCACCTTGGGCTTTTTCGGTTTGGGCCTGCCGCCGGAAAGCCCCGATTGGGGGTCCACCATCAATGACGGGCGCAAGCTGCTGTCGATTTACCTGCATCCGGCACTGCCACCAGCCTTTGCGCTGCTGTCCTTGGTGCTGGGGTTGAACCTGCTGGCCGATGGGCTGCGCGAAGAAAGTCTGCGGGATTAAGCCCCGCACCCGGGGCGCGCGATATAATAGTGGCGGGCATAACCGCCATCCCTAAAGGGAGGGAAGTTAACCATGGCAAAGATTGATTTTGATGGCCCTATTTTGGAAATTGACAACCTGTCCATTTCCTTTTTCACCCGCCTGCGGGAAATTCCGGCCGTTATGGATTTTTCGGTCACCGTTCAGCCGGGCGAAGCAGTTGGTTTGGTCGGCGAATCGGGCTGCGGCAAATCCACCGTTGCTTTGGGGGTGATGCAGGATCTGGGCCGCAATGGCGCCATCGTCGGCGGATCAATCAAATACAAGGGCCGCGATTTATCCCAGATGAGCGATGAAGAACTGCGCGATTTGCGCGGCAATGAAATCGCCATGATCTATCAAGAGCCAATGGCCAGCCTGAACCCCGCCATGAAGATCGGCAAACAGCTGATGGAAGTGCCGATGATCCACGAGGGCATTTCCGAGGCCGAGGCCTACAACCGCGCGCTTGAAGTTGTGACCGACGTGAAAATGCCCGATCCAGAACGGATCCTGAAAAGCTATCCGCATCAATTATCCGGTGGACAGCAGCAACGGATCGTCATTGCCATGGCGCTGATGTCGAAACCATCGCTGCTGATTTTGGATGAACCCACCACAGCGCTGGATGTGACGGTCGAAGCCGCGGTTGTGCAGCTGGTAAAGGATCTGGGGCGCAAATACGGCACATCGATGTTGTTCATCAGCCACAACCTGGGGCTGGTACTGGAAACCTGTGATCGGATTTGTGTGATGTATTCAGGCGAAGCTGTCGAAACGGGTGAGATTAAGGACGTGTTTGATAAAATGCGTCACCCCTACACGCAGGCGCTGTTCCGGTCGATCCCCCTGCCCGGCGCGGATAAAAACGCGCGGCCTTTGGTGGCCATACCGGGCAATTTCCCGCTGCCACATGAACGGCCCGATGGCTGTAATTTCGGCCCCCGCTGCGATTATTTCCAATCCGGCCTTTGTGATGCGGTGGACCGCATTCCCATGCAAGATATCGACGGCGACACACGCCACCGATCGCGTTGTGCGCGGATTGATGCGATTGATTGGAACGCCCCGCCAGAGGCCGGCAACAAAACCGAAAGCACGCGCCCCGGCGATGTGGTTCTGAAGATGGACAATCTGAAGAAATATTACCATGTCGCAGCGAATGCGCTGTTTGGATCATCGGGTGACATGAAGGTGGTCAAGGCCAATGAAACCCTGTCGTTCGAGGCCCGTGAAAGCGAAACCTTGGCCATTGTGGGCGAATCTGGGTGCGGCAAATCCACCTTTGCCAAGGTGCTGATGGGGCTGGAAACCGCCACTGACGGTGACATTCTGTTGGACAATCAAGCGATCGGAAATACACCCATCGCAGAACGTGACACAAAAACCGTCGCCAATATTCAGATGGTGTTCCAAAACCCGTTTGATACGCTGAACCCATCCATGACAGTTGGCCGGCAGATCATCCGCGCGCTGGAAATTTTCGGCATTGGCGACAGTGATGCGGATCGTCATGAACGGATGCTGAAACTGCTGGATCTGGTGAAACTGCCGCGTGAATTTTCCACCCGTATGCCACGGCAACTGTCTGGCGGGCAAAAGCAGCGCGTGGGGATCGCCCGCGCCTTTGCTGGGGATGCTCGCATTGTGGTCGCGGATGAACCCGTGTCTGCGCTGGATGTGTCTGTTCAAGCGGCTGTCACCGATTTGCTGATGGAAATTCAGCGTGAACATAAAACCACACTTCTGTTCATCAGCCATGATTTGTCGATTGTTCGGTATTTGTCAGACCGTGTGATGGTGATGTATCTGGGCCATGTGGTGGAATTGGGAACCACCGACCAAGTGTTTGCCCCGCCCTATCACCCCTATACCGAGGCGCTGCTATCAGCGGTGCCAATCGCCGATACGAAAATCAAAAAGGAACATATCGTTCTGGAAGGCGACGTGCCATCGGCAATGAACCCGCCCAGTGGCTGCCCGTTCCAAACGCGCTGCCGTTGGAAATCGCAGGTCGAAGGTGGATTATGCGAACGCGACGTTCCCCCCATTCGCACATTGGATGGCGGGCATCAGATCAAATGCCACCTGCCCGATGATAAATTGGCCAGCATGACCCCAGTGATCCAGGTGGACGCGGCGGAATGACCGCTGGGTTCGCCCCCCTGGCCACCCCGCCCTATATCGCTGTGATCTTTGCCGCACAGCTGAAACAAGATGCCCCTGGCTATGCGGCCATGGCCGATCATATGGTGGCCTTGGCACAGGCGCAAACAGGGTATCTGGGCCATGACAGCGCCCGCGACGCAGATGGGTTTGGCATAACAGTCAGTTACTGGCGTGATCTGGATGCAGTTGCATCTTGGCGCCGGAATGCTGAACATTTGATGGCGCAGAAATTAGGGCATGATCGCTGGTATGAACATTATACCCTGCGCGTGGCCGAGGTAACACGCAGCTATGACAGCCATGATTTTGATGCGCGCATAGGGAAAGATGGTGGGTGATAAGAGATTCGAACTCCTGACATCTTCGATGTGAACGAAGCGCTCTACCACTGAGCTAATCACCCTCTGCGCCCCTCATACCGCGCCGATCCATAGCCTGCAAGGGGGCGGGATTATTTTACGGATAGGGAAAATTGGCGCGTGAATTTATCACGCTGCGTATCTGACCATGCGACTGTTAGGTCGTACCCATCCTCGGTCATGGATTTGGTGATGATGACATCCTGATCATGCAGCCAAGCCAAGGCCGCCCCTTGTTCAAAGCCAAGGGTGAATTGCGATTGCAGACGTGCCGCCCCCAAGGCATTGGCCATCATATCCAGCAAACCATCAATACCTTCGCCCGTTAGGGCGGAAATGCAGCTGATACCATCATTGCGGTCCGCACGCGCGCGGGCCGCTTCGGCATCGGTTGCGGTTAGAAGGTCAAGTTTGTTCCAAAGTTCGATCTGCGGAACATCGCTGCGCACCCCAAGGCCCGCCAGAATGCTGCGCACATCTGCGGCCTGTTCTTCGGTTTGGGCATGGGCGATATCGCGCACATGAATAATCAGATCGGCCTCTAGCACCTCTTCCAATGTGGCACGGAATGCAGCCACCAATTCGGTGGGTAGATCAGAGATAAACCCCACCGTATCGGACAGAATAACATCCAAGCCCCCATCCAGCCGTACCGCACGCATGGTGGGATCCAGTGTGGCAAACAGCATATCCTTGGCCATAACATCTGCCCCGCTGAGCCGATTGAACAGCGTGGATTTTCCCGCATTTGTGTAACCAACAAAAGCCACAATCGGATATGGCACTTTGGCGCGTGCACTACGATGTAATGTGCGGGTTTTTACCACGCGGTCCAACTGGCGGCGCAGGCGCACCAATTGGGTATCAATGGCGCGGCGGTCGGCCTCGATCTGCGTCTCGCCGGGGCCACCGACAAACCCCAATCCACCACG
>JALQTR010000078.1 GCA_023260835.1 Paracoccaceae bacterium | reverse complement strand
TTCAATTTACCTGCGTCGTCATCGCCCGCCAGAACGTGGACCAATTCGTCATGAACGATTTTGACCACTTGTTGACCGGGCGTGACCGATTTTGTGACCGCTTGGCCAGTTGCCTTTTCTTGGACCGCTTTGACGAAATCGCGCGCAACAGGCAGGGAAACGTCGGCCTCTAACAGGGCAACGCGGACCTCGCGTAATGCGGTTTTAACGTCATCTTCAGACAGCGCACCTTGTTTCGTCAGGCGATCAAAGACACCAGACAGGCGTTCGGACAGATTTTCAAACATAGGCATCGCCTTTCTTTGGCGCCGGGAAAACCCGGTCAAAACAACAACAAACGCCCCCACGGGCGCACCTGCGCTGGTGGGGGGCGATCCCGGGTTTTGGCACCCAAGGGACCAGGAAGTATTCGTCTTCCAGATGATTTCATGGGTCACATAAGGAATTTACCTGCCCGAGTCAACCGCCCGCCAATTCCCCTTGCCTTTTGCCCTTCTGCGCCGCAGGGTTTGGGACAGGCAATAAAGGGGATAACAGATGCAGAAGATCGCATTGATCGGGGTGGGCCTGATGGGCCATGGCATTGCAAGCAATGTTTTGAAGGCTGGGTATCAGCTGCGGTTTTTCAACCATGCGGGCAATCAACCCACCGATGATCTGATCGCCGCCGGGGCTGCGGGTGTTGACCGACTGGCCGATTTAACATCTTGGGCTGATGCGGTGATGATCTGCGTGACCGGCAGCGCGCAGGTGACAGATATCCTGACCCAGCCAGACGGCGTGTTGGACACCCTGCGCCCGGGCCAATTCGTCATCGACCTGTCCACCGCAATCCCCGCATCGACCCAAGATTTGGCCGCGCAGGTCACCGCCAAGGGCGGGCATTTCTTTGACGCCGCAATGACCCGCACCCCGCGCGAGGCCGCGGCCGGCCGATTAAACCTGCTGATCGGCGGCGATGCGGCGCTTTACGCGCAGATTGAACCACTGTTGGCGGCATTTTCCGAAAACCGATTTTTTGCAGGGGCGGCCGGCGCGGGGCACAGCCTGAAGCTGCTGCATAATTACGTATCTTTGGGCATGGCCAGCCTGCTGGCCGAAGCCGCCGCCGCGGCCCGCGCGGCAGGGGTGAACCCCGATGTGTTCGTAGACTGCCTGCAAAAGGGCGGTGGTTATGGCGCCGCACTGGACCGGATGGCGCCCTATATCACCCGTAAATCCTGTGAAAATCTGCAATTTAGCAATGATAACGCACTGAAGGATCTGGGGTATTTCCAAACTATGATGGGCGATATGGGCCAAACCCCACCCATTGCGCAGGCCATCCATGATGCGGTCGCCGATGTCGTCGCCCGCGGCCATGGGGCAGATTACGTGCCTGTGCAGGTGGATTTGTTTGGGACATTGCCCGGTTAATCCAGCCCGGGCGCAAAACCCGGGCCAGATTGATGGATTTAGAAATCCAAATGCGCGACGCTCAGGGCGTTTTCTTGGATGAAGGCGCGGCGGGGTTCGACCACATCGCCCATCAGTTTGGCGAACAGATCATCCGCTTCGGCCATGTCGTCAATGCGCACCTGCAGCAGGGTGCGGGCATCCGGATCCAGCGTGGTTTCCCACAGCTGATCGGGGTTCATTTCACCCAATCCTTTATACCGCTGTAGGCTGAGCCCCTTTTCCCCTTCGGCCAAAACCGCCTTCAGCAGGTCCAGCGGTCCATTGATCACCTGACGACGATCTTTGCGCGACAGGGTTGCGGGCGCGCCATAGGTTTCTTGCAGCGCTTGGGTAAAGCTGCCGGCCTTGCGCGCCTCGCCCGAACGCAGCATCTTACCATCCATCGTGCGCACCTCTTCCACGCCGCGCAGAATGCGGGCCAGGCGGATCCCGTGATCTTGGGTGATCCGACCCTGCCAGCCGCGTTCATATTCCAGCGCAATCAGGTCCAGACGTTTGGCAACCTCATCCGCGACGGCCTGCAAATTGGCATCCACCGCCCCTGGGACAAAAGCGCCCGCAATGGCGGCCTGTTCCAGAATATGGCGTGGGTAGTGGTTGGGGAAGGCATCAAGCACGCGGGCCAGATTGCGCGCATCTTTGACCACGCGGCGCAGGTCTTCGCCCAAAATTTGCTCGCCCGACCCCAAGGTCAGGATCGCGCCATCAATCCCCTGTTCAATCAGGTAATCATCCAGCGCTGCCTGATCCTTCAAATACACCTCGGACTTGCCGCGCGACACTTTGTAAAGCGGGGGCTGGGCGATATACAAATACCCGCCTTCGATCAATTCGGGCATCTGACGATAGAAGAAGGTCAGCAGCAACGTCCGAATATGCGCGCCATCCACATCGGCGTCCGTCATAATCACGATCTTATGATACCGCAGTTTAGAAATATCAAATTCATCGCGGCCAATCCCAGTGCCCAGCGCCATCACCAGATTGCCGATTTCCTGACTGCCCAGCATCCGATCAAACCGCGCGCGTTCCACGTTCAGGATCTTCCCGCGCAATGGCAAGATCGCCTGTGTGCGCCGATCACGGCCGGTTTGCGCCGATCCACCGGCGCTGTCGCCTTCGACCAAGAAGACCTCGGATTTGGATGGGTCTTTTTCCGAACAATCCTTCAGCTTGCCGGCCAAGAAATTCACATCCATCGCGGTTTTGCGGCGGGTGTAGACTTTAAACGTCTGTATAATGATATTAGACCAGCAATTTCTGCTCTAGCAGAGGAAGCCTTCAAAAATGGTAGGGGGCCAGTAGGAACTCGCCTACGGTCCTTAGTGAAGTACATTGATGAACAGGTTGAGTTTGTGGCAAATAACAACCCAGAGGCAAAAGATGCCGCCACAGACGCCATGAATTACTATCA
>JALQTR010000064.1 GCA_023260835.1 Paracoccaceae bacterium | reverse complement strand
TTCTTTCTAACACTAAAGAAAAAAGCCAACAGAATCAACCATTGGCTTTCAGACTTACTAACAAGTTACCAACTTATAAAATAAATAAAATCAATAAGTTAGCCTGTATGGACTACTCCCACTCAATCGTGCCAGGGGGTTTTGAGGTGATATCATAGGTGACGCGGTTGATGCCCTTCACCTCGTTAATGATGCGCGTGGCGGTTTCGCCCAGAAACTCATGTGTGAAGGGGTAATAATCCGCGGTCATCCCATCGACGGATGTCACCGCGCGCAGGGCGCAGGCGTAATCATAGGTGCGCCCATCGCCCATCACGCCAACTGTGCGCACCGGCAAAATGGCCACAAAGGCCTGCCAGATGTCATCATATAGGCCGTGTTTGCGGATCTGGTCGATATAGACCGCATCGGCCTTGCGCAAAATCTCCAGCTTCTCGCGGGTGATTTGGCCGGGGCAGCGAATGGCAAGCCCGGGGCCGGGAAAGGGGTGGCGCCCGATGAAATGCGGCGGCAGGCCCAATTCATGGCCCAAAGCGCGAACTTCGTCTTTGAACAGCTCACGCAGAGGTTCAACCAATTTCAGGCCCATCTTTTCGGGCAGGCCGCCAACGTTATGGTGCGATTTGATCGTGACCGAAGGGCCGCCCGAAAAGCTGACGCTTTCGATCACATCGGGATATAATGTGCCTTGGGCTAAAAATTCTGCGCCATCGATTTGGTTGGCGTATTTTTGGAACACATCAATGAACAGCTTGCCGATTGTTTTACGCTTTTCTTCGGGGTCGGACATACCCTCGAGCGCGCCCAGGAACAGATCGGATTCATCGGCGTGTATCAGCGGGATGTTGTAATTGTCGCGGAACATGGCCACGACCTCAGCCGCTTCGTTTTGGCGCAGCAATCCATGGTCGACAAAGACGCAGGTCAGGTTGTCACCGATGGCTTCGTGGATCAGCACCGCGGCGACCGAACTGTCGACGCCGCCGGACAAACCACAGATGACCTTTTTATCACCCACTTGCTGACGGATTTTGGCAATTGCTTCGGCACGATAGGCGCCCATGGTCCAATCGCCTTTGAAGCCGGCCAAGCGGATGAAGTTTTTGAACAAATCCTTGCCGCGGGGGGTGTGGTGGACCTCGGGGTGGAACTGTACGGCAAAGAAATTGCGCGCCAGATCGGCGGTGATCGCATAGGGCGCGTTGGGCGATGTGCCATAAACGGCAAAACCGGGGGCCAAGGCGCTGACATGGTCGCCATGGCTCATCCAGACTTGTTCTTGACCCTCGGTGAACCAGCCATCGAGCAGGGCGATGGCATCGCCTTCGGGGCGAACAAAGGCGCGGCCAAATTCGGCGGTACCTTCGCCGCTGACAACCTTGCCGCCCAGCTGTTGCATCATGACCTGCTGACCATAACATATGCCCAAGATCGGCACACCCATGGTGAACACCGCCTCTGGCGCGCGGGGGCTGCCGTCGCGTGTCACGCTGTCAGGGCCGCCTGACAGAATCACCGCGCGCGGTGCGATGTCTTTCAGCAGCGCATCGGTCACATTCTGATAGGGGTGGATTTCGCAATAAACATTCAGCTCGCGCAGGCGGCGCGCAATCAGCTGCGTCACTTGGCTGCCAAAGTCGATGATAAGAAGGCGGTCGTGGGTCATGTTTTCCATAACAGTGCTTTACGCGCGAATGGGGGGATTTCGCAAGCCAAATGCGCGTGAGTAGGGGCGATCTGCACGCCATTGCAGCCATATGTCGTTTTCGCCCCTAAAGGGCCGCATATTTGCCGCGCCCTGAAAGGCGGCGGCGATAAATGAACGCTTAATCCCCAAATCTGGGGTGCCCAGAATCACTCTCAAGGAGCTTTTTCGCGATGGAAGAGGTCAGCCAAACTCAAGCATCCCCAGCACGCCGCGCCCGTGGCGGCGGCGGTGCCGCACGCCGTGCCGCGCGCACAACTGTTTCTTTCGAAACCGCCAAATACATCGAACGTAACATCCCCAACTTCGAAATTCTGACCGAAGAGGCGATGCAGATCATCGAAGAGAACGCGGAAAAGATTCTGGAAGAAATCGGTGTTAATTTTGTTAACAATCCAGCCGCGCTGGATCGCTGGCGTGATGCCGGTGCAGATGTCGATGGCGAACGCGTCCGCATTCCTCGCGGATTGGCGCGCAAGCTGTGTGAAACCGCACCCAGCAGCTTCACCCAGCACGCCCGCAATCCTGACCGGAATGTTGTGATTGGCGGTAAAAATTTGGTTCTGGCGCCTGTTTATGGCCCCCCATTTGTGCGCGATCTGAACGGTGGTCGCCGTTATGCCACAATGGCAGATTTCGAAAAATTTGTGAAACTGGGCTATATGTCAAAATGGTTGCATCATTCGGGTGGCACCGTGTGTGAACCCACTGATGTGCCTGTGAACAAGCGCCATTTGGACATGCTGCATGCCCATATGACCCTGTCGGATAAGCCCTTTATGGGATCTGTGACCGAACCCAGCCGCGCACAGGACAGTGTGGAAATGTGTGAAATCCTGTTCGGAAAGGATTTTGTGCAGGAAAACACCGTGATGACATCGCTGATCAACGTGAACTCACCGATGACATTTGATGATGTGATGATGGGTGCGTTG
>JALQTR010000205.1 GCA_023260835.1 Paracoccaceae bacterium | reverse complement strand
CGGTTTTATTCCGGCAAAACCCGCGCGCTGCATGGCACCCATATCACCACAGGGCAACGGATGTGGTCATCCTTTCCCTATTTGCGCCCCATGGCCACAATTATCGAGGACAGTTTGAACTGGTATGGGATGGATGAATTTGGCGGATCGGTGCATGACGTGATCGGCACACGCTGCGATCCCTATACAGGGCGACTTCTGGGTGGGCAGGATTATCATTATTGCTGTCACTCCAATCTGACGCGCGCGCTGGCCGCGCAGACCGGCCTACCGCTGGATCAGGCAGAGCCCCACGTGCATGATGTGCTGAATGTCTTTATGTGCACAGGTTTCACCCGCGGCACCGGACAATATTTCATGAAGGCCAGCCCAGTTCGCCCCGGTGATCGGTTGGTGTTTTTTGCTGAAATCCCGCTTTTGGGGGCGCTCAGCGCCTGCCCGGGGGGGGATTGCAGCGCCGAACATTCATCAGATAGCGCCCAGTGCCACCCTTTGTTGATCGAGGTCTTCGCCCCCGCAGACCCCGCTGATTTGGACGGCTGGCAAAGCCCCGCGGCCAATGCCTATGACCGCAGTCATGGGGTTTAGGGTATGGGCGAGCAGATCTCGACAATGACACTGTTAAGATCCCGCACATAAGACACGGTTTGCCCCCATGGTTTTTGTGCAGGATTCGACAAAGGCGCCGCGCCTGCATCCACAGCGCGCGTGAACGCGGCAGGAACATCATCGGTGACAAAGGCAATCTCAATCCCTGGGGCATCCTGATCCGCCCGTGCGGGGTTGATTTTAAAGCCGTTGAAATCCGCCATGTCATGGCTGGCAAAGGATAAGGTGGTGGCGCCAGTGTCCAGTTCGCCATAGGTGCCGCTGTCGTGCAGGAACCGCAGCGTGCAGCCAAAGGCCGTTTCATAAAACGCCAGCGCCGCGGCGACATCGGGGACATAGATGATTGTATATCCAAATTTCATCCGCTGCCCCCTTTGACTGACCTATGCGGCTTTATTTGATCCCTTCGGCCCATCGGGGTCAACCAAATCAATCAGATCCGACATGATTTGATTCAGGTGGAAATCTTTGGGCGTGTAAACGCGGGCCACGCCAGCGGCGCGCAGGCTGGCCGCGTCATCATCGGGGATGATGCCCCCCACAACCACGGGGATATCGCCCAGACCTTCCGATCGCAGCAGGTCCATAAATTCGCGCACCAATGGCAGGTGCGATCCAGACAGGATCGACAGGCCCACCACATGGGCGCGATGTGTTTTCGCGGCGGCGACCAATTCGGTTGGGGTCATGCGGATGCCATCATAGGTGATTTCCATCCCGCAATCGCGCGCGCGAAAGGCGATCTGTTCAGCGCCGTTGGAATGGCCATCCAGCCCCGGTTTGCCAACCAAGAAATTCATCCGGCGGCCCAAGGCATCGCTGACCCGATCAACGCGGGCGCGCAGATCATCCAACCCTTCGGTTTTGTTGGACACGGATCGCGACACACCTGTGGGGCCGCGATATTCACCATGCACGCTGCGCATAGTTGCGGCCCATTCACCGGTTGTGACCCCCGCTTTGGCTGCCGCAATCGAGGCGGGCATGATGTTGCGCCCCGCCGATGCGTCACTGCGCAGCTGCGCCAGCGCCGCATCAACGGCCGCCGCATCGCGCGCGCCGCGCCAATCATTCAGGCGGCTGATCTGATCCTGTTCCACCGCCGGATCCACCACCATGATACCGCCATCGCCGGCTGTCAGGGGGCTGTCCTCGCCCGCGGTCCAGCGGTTCACACCCACCACAATGGTTTCTTCGCGTTCAATCTTACCCAGACGTTCGGCATTGGCATCGACCAAACGGGCCTTCATGTAATCAATCGCGGCAATCGCCCCGCCCATTTCATCCAGCGTGGCCAATTCCGCCCGCGCGCCGTCTTTCAGCGCCGCAACCTTGCGATCCACCGCTGGGTTGCCATCAAACAGATCGTCATATTCCAACAGATCGGTTTCATAGGCCATAATCTGCTGCATCCGCATCGACCACTGCTGATCCCATGGGCGCGGCAGGCCCAATGCCTCATTCCAGGCGGGCAGCTGCACTGCGCGCGCACGGGCCTTTTTCGACAATGTCACCGCCAGCATTTCGATCAAAATACGGTAGACGTTATTTTCCGGCTGCTGTTCGGTCAGGCCCAGGCTGTTCACCTGCACGCCGTACCGGAAGCGGCGGTATTTCGGATCGCTGACGCCATACCGTTTTTCGCAAATCTCATCCCACAAATCGACAAAGGCGCGCATCTTGCACATTTCAGTGACAAACCGGATACCTGCGTTAACGAAGAACGAAATTCGCCCGACCAATGCAGGGAAATCCGCGGCCGCCACGCGGGGTTTCAATTCATCCAGCACCGCTGTGGCTGTGGCCAAGGCAAAGGCCAATTCCTGTTCCGGTGTCGCGCCTGCCTCTTGCAGATGATAGGAACATACATTCATCGGGTTCCATTTGGGAATATTGGTGTAGCAATATTCCGCCACATCCCCAATCAGTCGCATCGACGCCTGCGGCGGCAGGATATAGGTGCCGCGCGACAGATATTCCTTTACCAGATCGTTTTGCACTGTCCCTTGCAGGCGGGTGATGTCGGCGCCTTGCTCTTCGGCGACAGCCACATACAGCGACAACAGCCACGGCGCAGTGGCATTGATCGTCATGGATGTGTTCATCTGTTCAAGCGGGATTTGATCGAACAAGGTGCGCATATCGCCCAGATGGCACACAGGCACGCCCACTTTGCCCACTTCGCCGCGGGCCAGAACATGGTCGCTGTCATACCCGGTTTGCGTCGGCAAATCGAAAGCCACAGACAGGCCAGTTTGCCCCTTTGACAGGTTTGAACGATACAGCGCGTTCGAGGCTTTGGCCGTGGAATGCCCAGCATAGGTGCGAATAAGCCAAGGTTTGTCTTTGATCGGCGCAGTCATGGGGCGGCATCCTTTTGCTTCGGCGGCGCAGATCTGCGCGCGCAATATAATTTCGCCAATTTTATATCTGGCGTAACTTCATGTCGCAAGGAGTTTAGCCGCAGTGCAGCAAGTATTGCAAGGGTCTGCAACGGATTTGCCCAGCCGTGAAACGCCACGTCAAACAAAACGGCCCGCCATAGATGGCTCGGTTTGCCCAGAAATTCACCACACCCACCGCGCTGCGGTTGCAAAATACAGTTTCTGCGTTCGCTCGGTTATAAAATTACAAATTTTTATGAAATGCGGTTGCATTGTTGCGCAGGCACCGCTAACCCTTGGCCATGGCTGCAGTGCAGCATAAACGCTTAACCTTCAGGAGATCCCCCATGGCTTTGGATCAAGAGACGACAATCGCCGCCTATGACGCGCCAGAAAAAGACCTTTATGAAGTCGGTGAAATGCCCCCGCTGGGCTATGTACCGCAAAAAATGTACGCATGGACGATTCGCCGTGAACGTCATGGCGAACCAGATAAATCCTTCGAGGTCGAAGTGGTGGATGTCCCCAAGCTGGACAGCCATGATGTGCTGATTCTGGTCATGGCCGCCGGCGTGAACTACAACGGCGTCTGGGCGGGCCTGGGCATTCCAATCAGCCCCTTTGATGTGCACAAAGCAGACTACCATATCGCCGGATCCGATGCGGCAGGGATCGTTTGGGCCGTCGGCGACAAGGTTACCCGCTGGAAAGTCGGGGATGAAGTGGTCGTCCATTGTAACCAAGATGACGGCGATGACGAAGAATGCAACGGCGGCGATCCGATGTTTTCGCCCAGTCAGCGGATTTGGGGCTATGAAACCCCCGATGGGTCCTTTGCC